>NZ_JBHUAF010000360.1:0-8964 GCF_042789895.1 Kitasatospora sp. NPDC056783 | reverse complement strand
TTCGGCCCGCCGACGAGCGGCCGGCGCCGTGGTTCGGCGGGACTGCCGGCCTCCGCCCGCCGGACGTCGCTCGCGCTGCCGACGGACCATCCCGCCGAACCGTTCGCGGCGGCTTCCTCCCGTACGTGAACACCCGTACGTGAACACCCCGGCGGTGCTCGGTGAGGTGGGCCGGGGAGCCGTTCGGCGGCGGCTGCCGCGCCGGGGCGCCGCGCCCCGTGGGCCCGGCGGGGCGTGCCGCGCTACCTCGGGTGGAGGCCAGCCGAGCGGGCGGCCTCGCGCAGCAGGTCCCGGAGCATCGTGGTGGTGAGCCGCCCGGTGTTCGTGTTGCGCGGGCTCACGTGGTAGCAGCCGTACAGCTGGAGCGGCGGGCCGCCGTCGGCGGCGGGGAGGGTGACGTGGGCGGCGTGGCCGAAGGCCGGGCGGGGGCGGGGGACCGGCCAGCCGGCGTCGGCGATCACCGGCAGCATCGCCTGCCAGGCGAAGCCGCCGAGGGCGACGACGGTGCGCACGGTGGGGCGCAGCAACCGGAGTTCGTGGGTGATCCAGGGCCGGCAGGTGTCGCGTTCGGCGGTGCTGGGCTTGTTGTCGGGCGGGGCGCAGCGGACCGGGTCGGTGATCCGGACGCCGAACAGTTCCAGGCCGTCGCCGTGGCGGACGGACTCGGGGCGGTTGGCGAGCCCGAGGTCGTACAGGGTGGCGTAGAGGAGGTCACCGGAGGGGTCGCCGGTGAAGATCCGGCCGGTGCGGTTGGCGCCGTGGGCGGCGGGTGCGAGGCCGACCAGGACGAGCGGGGCGTCCGGCGGGCCGAAACCGGGGACGGGGCGGGCCCAGTAGTCCCAGTCCTGGTAGGCGCGGCGTTTGGTGCGGGCGGTCTCCTCGCGCCACTCGACCAGGCGCGGGCAGGCCCGGCAGCCGGTGACGACGCGGTCCAGCGCGGCGAGGCCGCCGGCCCGGGCGGCGGCCTCGGCGGGGTGGCGGGGGTCGTCCGGGTCGTCGGCGGGGGAGGAGGGCACGGCCTCGTTCGGCATGGCCGAGATCCTAGGGTTCCCGCGGGCCGGGGGAGGTTCGTCCCGGCGGACGTTCGTTCCGGCACCGTTCGGGCAGGCGTAGCGTGGAATCAGTTGTTCCGGTGGTCCCCGGCCGGTCCGGGTCGGCGGCGGCCGGACGCGCCGGTGTGCGCGCAGGCCGCGAGGAGGCCGCGATGATCGTCGATGCGGTGCTGGGGGCCATCGGGGGGCTGGTCGGGCTCGGGGCGGTCGTCGCGGGCCTGAGCCTCAGGGTCGTCCAGCAGTTCCAGAAGGGTGTGGTGTTCCGCTTCGGGAAGGTGCGCGACGAGGTGCGCGACCCAGGGCTGGTGCTGCTGATGCCGGTCGCGGACCGGCTGCGCAGGGTGAACGTGCAGATCGTGACGATGCCGATCCCGGCGCAGGAGGGCATCACCCGGGACAACGTGACCGTGCGGGTGGACGCGGTGGTCTACTTCCGGGTCCTGGATCCGGTGAAGGCCACGGTCAACGTGCAGGACTACAACTTCGCGATCTCCCAGGTCGCGCAGACCTCGCTGCGCTCGATCATCGGCAAGAGCGAGCTGGACGACCTGCTGGCCAACCGCGAACCGATCAACCAGGGCCTGGAGTTGATGATCGACAGTCCGGCGCTGGGCTGGGGCATCGAGATCGACCGGGTGGAGATCAAGGACGTGGCGCTGCCGGAGTCGATGAAGCGCTCGATCGCCCGGCAGGCGGAGGCCGAGCGGGAGCGGCGGGCCCGGATCATCACGGCGGACGGCGAGTTCCAGGCCTCGGAGCGGCTGTCGGAGGCGGCGGCGGTGATGAGCGCGACCCCGGCGGCGTTGCAACTGCGACTGTTGCAGACCGTGGTGGAGGTGGCGGCGGAGAAGAACTCGACGCTGGTGCTGCCCTTCCCGGTGGAGCTGCTGCGCTTCCTGGACAGCGCGACGGAGGTCCAGCAGCGGAACCTGCTGACGGCCGCCGCCGTGGCGGCCGGGGCGAAGGCCGCGGAGGAGGCGGTGGAGAGCGGCGAGGTCCCGGAGGAGCGGCTGGAGAAGGACCGGCCCAGGCGCGAACTTCCCGCCTTGGACGAGGCGTTGGGCAAGCCCCCGCTGGGCGGCCCGGAGTCCCCGGACGGGCGGGCCGAGCCGGACGGGAGGCCTGGCCGGGCCGAGGCGGAGGAGGAGGTCTGAGCGCGCTGCCCGGTGGCGACGGCCACCGGCCCGGACCACGATGGACGAGGGGGGAAGCCAGGTCAGGAGGCCGACCATGACCAGAGCCAGCGACATCATGCACCCGGGCGCCGAGTGCATCCGCGAGCACGAGACGCTCGCGGCCGCCGCCCGGATCATGCGGGAACGCCACGTGGGTGCCCTGCCCATCTGCGGGCCGGGCGACAAGCTGCTGGGCATCATCACCGACCGGGACATCGTGCTGCGCTGCGTCGCCGAGGGTCGCGACCCGGCCGCGGTGACGGCGGGTGAACTGGCGCAGGGGCGGCCGATGACGGTGGAGGCCGACGAGGACTGCGACCAGGTGCTACGGGTGATGGAGCAGTACCAGGTGCGCCGGCTGCCGGTGATCAACCACCCGGAGCACAAGCTGGTCGGGATGATCAGCGAGGCGGACATCGCGCGCGGTCTGCCGCAGGCGCGGGTCGCCGAGTTCGTCTCGGCGGTCTGCGCGGAGGGGGCGCCGGCGGGCGCCGCCCAGGGCTGACCGGGCCGCACGCACCCGGCCGCGACCCCCGTCCGAGGACCGGGCGGGGGCCGTTCCGGGCCCCGGGCCCGTCACGGCGTCGGCGCGGCCAGGGTGTCGAGGTGGCGGTGGAGCACGGCGCGCAGCTCGTCCGGTCCGACCAGGTCGGGGTGGTGGACGGCCTGGAGGGTGAGGCCGTCGAGCAGGGCGGAGAGCCGGCGGGTCTCGATGTCGAGGTCGAGGCCGGGGGCCAGGCCGCCGGCGCGTTCGGACTCGGCCAGGACCTGCCGGACCAGGTCGTCCAGCCCGGCCCGCGTCCGGGCGGCGTGGGGCCGGAGGTCGGGCCGGGTGCGGGCGGCGGTGACGAAGGAGAGCCAGAGCGCGGACTCCTCCCGGCGCTCGGCGTCCAGCGGGAGGGTCTCGGCCAGCAGCCGGGCGGTCCGTTCGCGACGGTCGGTGCCGGCGGTGGCCGGGTCGAGCAGGACGGCGGCGTGGGCGTGGATCCGGGTCTCGATCCGGCGGGCCAGCTCGCGCATCGCGAAGATCATCAGCTCCGAGCTGCCGGCGAAGTAGTGCCGCACCGAGCCGATGGCCAGTCCGGCCTCCTCGGCGACGTTGCGCAGTGACGTGTGCTCCAGTCCCTCCCGGGCCGCGACGCGCAGGACGGCGTCGGCGACGGCCTGGCGGCGCTCCACGGGGTCGACGATCTTCGGCATGTTGCCGTTATAGCACGGCCGAGCTAAATTGCTGATTTAGCACGGTCGAGCTACAAAAAGGGGTGTGGGGATGAACGGCTGGGTTCATGCGGGGCTGATCGCCGCGGTGGCCGTGGTGGTGGTGATCCGGCGGCTGCGCGGCGAGCCGCTCAACGCCCGGGACCTCTTCGGGGCACCGGTGGTGCTCACCGGTCTCGGCGTGTGGGCGGTCGCCCGGCGCCACGGGCTCGGTGCGGCCGACTACGGCTGGATCGTGGCGGGCGCCGTGCTCGGCGTCGCACTGGGGGCGGTGCGCGGCGCCACCATCCGGGTCTACGAGCGGGAGGGCGTGCTGTGGCAGCGCTACACCGGCCGGACGTTCCTGGTCGCGGCGCTCTCGCTCGCGGTGATGGCCGGCTTCGCCGCGCTCGCCACGCACTTCGGCCTGGCCGCGGACGCCCGTCCGGTCCAGCTGTCCGTCGGTGTCGGCTTCCTGGGTGAGGCCCTGGTGGTCGGCTGTCGGGGGCTCGCCGCGGGGGCTCCGTTCGCGCCCGAGCGGCGGGATTCGAGCCTCCTGGACCGGCTTCGTCGGTAACTTTGGTTGTCGAGAGCGGATTTGGTAACTATGGTTGTCTCATGACGACCGTGGAGATCACCCCTCAGGAGCGCGACGAACTCGCCAAGGCCCTGCTCGACGCGCTCGAACCCCTCGCCGCCGGCCTGCGCGCCCGTGCGACGGGGCTGCCCGTGGAGCGGATGTGGAACGCCGAGCCGGTCGAGGTCGCCCTGTCCGTCCTGTCCGCCTGGAAGGTGGTGGACGCCGAGGTCGGGCGGCTCGCCGCGGTCGCCGCCGCCACCGCCGGCTCCTACGGCGCCAACTATGAACAGCTCGGCGGCGCCTGGGGCATCACCCGGCAGGGCGCCCGGAAGAAGTGGCCGCAGGCCGTCAACCGTCCGGCGGCTCGGCCTGGCTCGCTCGAACTCTTCGGTGGTTCCGCCGAGTTGGTGGAAGACGAGGGTGGATGGCGCTGGGTGGCCACCGGTGCGGACGGGGAGCGCGGAGCGGCTGCCGCCGGCCACCGGAGCCGGGAGGAGGCCGCGGCGCACGCCGGGGCCTTCCTCGCCGCCCACGGGTGAAGCCCCTCCAAGGCCCCGTCCAGCCGATCTCGCGCTGATCCGACAGGACCGACCGGGCAGGACTCAGGACTGGCTCCGCAGCTCCCGGGCGATCAACTCCGCCAGATGCAAGGCCTGCCGCCCGTCCGCGAGTTGGGCGATCTGGGTGCGGCAGCTGAAGCCGTCCGCCAGGACCACCGTCGCCGGCCCGGCGGCGCGCAGCTCGGGCAGCAGCACCCGCTCCGCGATGGCCTCGGACACCTCGAAGTGGCCCTGCTCGAAGCCGAAGTTGCCCGCCAGGCCGCAGCAGCCCGCCTCCAGCACCCGGTTGTCGAGGCCGAGCCGGGCCTCCACCCGGCGGTCGGCGGCGCTGCCGAGCACCGCGTGCTGGTGGCAGTGGGTCTGGGTGAGGGTCTCCAGTCGGGCCCGGGGGAGCGGGGCGTCCGGAGCGTACTCGTCGAGGAACTCGGCGAAGGTGCGGGTGCGGTCGGCGAGCGGGCGGCCCTGGGCGCCGAGCAGCCGGGGCAGGTCCTCGCGCAGGGTCGCGGTGCAGCTCGGCTCCAGGCCGATCACGGGGGTGTCGGCCGGGAGCCCGTCCGCCGCCAGCACTCGCAGGCTGCGCCGCAACACCCGTCGGGCGATGCCGAGTTGGCCGGTGGAGTACCAGGTGAGGCCGCAGCAGACCGGGCCCGAGGGCAGCCGGACGTCGAAGCCCAGGTGTTCCAGCACCTCGACGGCGGAGCGCGGAACGTTCGGCTGGAGGTGGTCGGAGAAGGTGTCCGGCCACAGCAGCACCGGCCGGGCGCCCGCCGGGGCCGGGTGCGTGGCGCGGTGCCGCCGGTACCAGGCGGTGAAGGTCTGCGGCGGGAACACCGGGAGCACCCGGCGCGGGTCGATCCCGCCGAGCCGCTTGACCAGCCCGCCCGCCCGGGAGCGGGCGAGCGCGTTGGCGGCCCCCGGCGCGAGCGCCACGGCCCGCAGCCAGAGCGGCAGCCAGCCCATCGAGTAGTGCGCGAGCGGGCGCGGCCGGTGCCGGTAGTGCTGGTGCAGGAACTCGGACTTGTAGGTCGCCAGGTCGACGTGGACCGGGCAGTCGCTCGCACAGCCCTTGCAGCTCAGGCAGAGGTCCAGCGCCTCCCGGACCTCCTCCGACCGCCAGCCGTCCCGGATCGCCCCCCCGGCCCGGCTGCCGGGAGGCGCCCCCGTCCCGCGCAGCATCTCGGCGAGCAGCCTGGCCCGCCCCCGGGTGGAGTGCCGCTCCTCCCCGGTCGCCAGGTAGCTCGGGCACATCACCCCGCTGCCGGGGGCCACGCACTTGGCGACACCCACGCAGCGGTGCACCGCCGTGGCCAGGCTGCCGCCGTCCTGTTCGTACGGGAGGGCCAGCGGCAGGGCGCGGCCCGGGGCGGGGACGAAGCGCAGGTCGGCGTCGAGCGGCCGGGGATCGACCAGGGTGCCCGGGTTGAGCAGGTTCTCCGGGTCCCAGATCCGCTTGAACTCGCCGAACAGGGTGATGACTTCGGGCGGATACATGCGCGGCAGCAGCTCGGCCCGGGCCTGGCCGTCACCGTGCTCACCGGAGAGCGAACCGCCGTACGAGACCGCGAGATCGGCGGCCTGCTCCAGGAACTCCCGGAAGACCAGCACCCCTTGGGGCTCCTCCAGCGGGAAGTCGATCCGCAGGTGCACGCAGCCGTCGCCGAAGTGCCCGTACGGGACGCCGTGCAGGCTGTGCCGGCGCAGCAGGGCGCGCAGGTCCCGCAGGTAGTCGCCGAGCCGCTCGGGCGGGACGGCGGAGTCCTCCCAGCCGGGCCAGGCCGCGCCGCCCCCGGGCAGGCGGGTGACGATCCCGGCACCCGCCTCCCGGACGGCCCACAGCTGGCGCTGCTCGGCCGGGTCGGTGACCAGGGCGACGCCGGCCGAGCGCTCCTGGCGCACCGCGTCGGCGAGCCGGCGGGCGGCCTGGTAGGCCTCGCGCGGGGTGGCGCCGCCGGTCTCCAGGAACAGCCAGCACTCGCCGGCCGGCAGCCGGTCCAGCGCGGGCGGGCGGCGGCCGGCGGCGAGCAGCGCGGCGATCAGGTCGGCCGCCATGCCCTCGGCGGTCAGCGGCCCGTACGGCAGCAGCGCCGGGACGGCGTCGGCGGCGGCGCCCTCGTCGGGGTAGCCGGCCACCACCAGGGCGCGTGCGGGCGGGTCCTCGACCAGGCGGATGGTGGCGCCGAGCAGCAGCGCGCAGGTGCCCTCGGTGCCGGTGAGCGCCCGGGCCAGGTCGTGGCCGTGCTCGGGCAGCAGCGCGTCCAGCGGGTAGCCCGAGGTGCGGCGCGGCAGTCGAGGCATGCCCTGTCGGATGACGGCGAGATTGCGGTCGGTGAACTCCTGGACCCGGCGGTGGAGTTGGCCGACCGGCCCGGGCAGCTCGGCGAGGGCGGCACGCTCCCGGGCGGTGAGCCGCCCGCCGACGGTCAGTTCGGTGCCGTCCGCGAGCAGCAGCTCCAGCCGCTCGACGTTGTCGGCGGTGCGCCCCCAGGCGAGCGAGTGCGAGCCGCAGGAGTCGTTGCCGATCATGCCGCCGAGGGTGCAACGGCTGTGCGTGGACGGGTCCGGGCCGAAGCGCAGCCCGTACGGCCGGGCGGCGCGCTGGAGGTCGTCCAGGACGGTGCCGGGCTGGACGCGCGCGGTGCGGGCCTCCGGGTCGAGGTCCAGCACCGCGCCGAGGTGGCGACGGAAGTCCAGCACCACCGCGCCCGGGCCGATCGCCTGCCCACCGACGCTGGTCCCGGCCCCGCGCGCCACCACCGGCACCCGGTGCTCGCGGCACAGCGCCAGCGCGGTGCGCACGTCGTCGAGGTCGGCGGGCTTGACCACGCCGAGCGGCAACTGCCGGTAGTTGGAGGCGTCCTGGCTGTAGACGGTGCGCTCGGCGGCGCCGAAGCGGACCTCGCCGCGCAGCGCGGTGGCCAGCTCATGGGCCAACGCGGCCCCGGGGACGGCGGACGGACGGCTCACCAGGGACCTCCCGGGCGGGTGCGGCGACGGCTCCGCCGATGATCGCAGGCCCGCGGCCCGACCGGTACCGGGCGCGACGGGGGTACCGCCGACGGGGTGTCATGTGACACCCCCGGTGGTCGTGATCGACGACTCCGCGGCCGTGGACGCGGCCGGCCCCGACGCCCGCCCCGCCCGCCTCGCCCGCCCAGCCTCGCCCGCCCCGCCTCGCCCGCCTCCCGATCGGCGAGCCGGTACCCCTCTCGGCGGACGGCGCACCGGCCCGAGGGCGGTCACTTCCGCCCGGTGAGCGTGCCGCGCGCGATGTGCGAGAGCTTGGCCACCTCGAAGGCCGGATAGGCACCGCCCGCCAGCAACGAGAACTTGATCCCCTCGCGGCCGCCCGGCCTGCGGTGGCCGGGTGGCTGGAAGCGGCGGTGGTGCTCGGCGGCCCGGTGGAAGAACTGCGGGCGCTCGGCGCGGGCGACGCAGCCGGCCAGGTCGAGGACGAACAGGTAGTGCCGGATCATCCGGACGAACAGCGCGTCGCGCACCGCGTACAGGTGCGGCTGGTCGGTGAGCAGGGCGAAGCTGCGCTCGTACTGCTCGAACAGGTCGAAGACGTTGCTGCCCGGGCCGCTCGCCGGGTGGACGGTCTCCCGGCGGCGCAGCTGGACGCACTCGCGCGCCAGGACGGCGGCCTTCCGGGCGCCGAGCAGCGCGGCGTGCGCCACCGGGACCTCCTCGTAGCGGCCGGGCGGGAAGGCCAGGCCGAGCTCCGCCCAGTGGCCGCGGCGGATCAGCCGGTCCCACACCAGCGGCGGGGCGCCGAACAGCGCGGGCCGGTCGAACGGGGCGAACGGTTCGGGTCCGGCCTCGGCGAGCAGCGCCTCCGCTCCGCCGGGCCAGTCGCGGTCCTGGTGCCGGCGCGAGTGGCCGAACAGCAGGACGTCGACCGGGCCGGTCCGCTCCAGCCGGTCGGCGATCGTGCGCAGGGCGTCCCGGGGCAGCAGGTGGTCGGCGTCGAGGAACAGCAGGTACTCGCCGGTGGCCCGGTCCGCCCCGGCGTTGCGGCTCGCCCCGACCCCGACCGCCGCGTTCAGGCGCAGCACCGACAGCCGTGGGTGCCGTGCCGCGTACGCCTCGACGAGTCCGGCCGCGGTCTCGGGGGAGCGGTCGGCGACCACGATCACCTCGACATCGGCCAGGGACTGCGCGAGCAGCGAGTCCAGGCAGTCGGCGAGCTGTTCGTGCCGGTCGTAGGCGGGGAGCACGACGCTGATCAGGGGTGAGCGCATGACGCCGGAGCGTAAGAGGGCCCGCGAACGGTGGCAAAGCCGCGCCAGCGGGTGATTCGGAGCAATCAGTGGCAAATCGGCCGGGTGTGCGCCATATCTTCACGCCGCCTTCCGGCCGTGTCCACGGGCTCCGACCTGCGACGATGCGGGCCGGGCCTC
>NZ_JBHUAF010000359.1:0-9030 GCF_042789895.1 Kitasatospora sp. NPDC056783 | reverse complement strand
GTCCGGGGCGTCGCTTCGCGGGATCAGACGGTGACCTGGTCGGCCCCCTGCTCCTGGAGCTCGGTGGGAACGTTCTCCCGGGGGGTGGGGAGCACGGCCATGATCACGGCGGAGATCACGATGGTCGCCGCCCAGGCAAGTCCGTACTTGCCTATCGGGGTGTCGGAGAGCGGGCCGGCGAACCAGTCGCACTTGGTGAAGGCGAGCCCCATCAGCAGGGCGAGCACCCAGGCCACCATGGCCTGCCAGCAGAAGCCGCCCGTGTACCAGTACCGGCTGGTGCGGCCGGTGTCCATCAGCGCGGCGGGGTCGTAGCGCACCGCGCGCGAGCGGCGGCGGAACATGTCCACCGCGTAGACGCCGATCCAGGCCGAGAAGGAGACGGCGAGCAGGATCAGGAAGGTGATGAAGGAGCCCAGGAAGCTCTTCGCGACCAGCATCAGCAGCAGGCCGCCGACCAGCGAGATCACGGCGTTGATGCTGACGGCCATGGCGCGGGGCAGCTTGACCCCCATGGTCTGCGCGGTGAAGCCGGCCGAGTACATGGAGAGGCTGTTGATCAGCAGCATGCCGACGATCGCGGTCAGCAGGTAGGGCACCGCCAGCCAGGTCGGCAGCAGGTCGCCGAGGAAGGAGACCGGGTCCGCGGCCTGCGCCAGGCCGGGTGAGGCCACCGCCATCACGGCGCCCATCAGCACCATCGGCACCATCACCAGGCCGGCGCCGGAGACCGTCACGCCGACGATCTTCCGGCCGGAGGCGGCGTGCGGCAGGTAGCGGGCGAAGTCCGGGCCGGTGGGGACCCAGCTGATGCCGCCGGCGGCGATGGTCCCGATGCCGGCGATCATCATCGCGGTGGTGCCGGCGGGCTTGGCGAAGACCTCGCTCCAGTGGATGGTCGCGACCAGGTAGCCCAGCACCAGCACGCTGAAGACGCCGAACAGGTACGTCGACCAGGTGTTGCAGACGTTCAGCGCCTTGCGGCCCAGACCGGACACCAGGAAGGTGCAGGCGACGAAGGCGAAGAGCGTGACCACGATCAGCGCGGTGTTGCTCTTGACGCCGAAGAGCAGGTCGAGGACGGTCAGCACGGCGTAGGCGCCGGTGACGGCGTTGATCGTCTCCCAGCCGAAGCGGGCGATCCAGAGGATGGCGCCGGGGAAGAGGTTCCCGCGCACCCCGAAGGTGGCCCGGGAGAGGGTCGCGCCGGGCGCCCCGCCCCACTTGCCGGAGACCGACACCACGCCGACCATGCCGAAGGAGACGAGCGCCGCGCACCCGGCGACGATCAGGACCTGCCAGAAGTTCAACCGGTTGAACACCACCAGGGCCGCCCCCATGGTGAGCAGCAGGACGCTGATGTTCGCCGCGACCCAGGTCGGGAAGAGCTCGCGGACTCTGCCCCGGCGCTCGTGGTCGGGAACGGGATCGATACCGCGGGTCTCTATCGCGCCGTCGGTGTCGGCGGTGGACAGATTGTCCATGGGGGTGGCTCCGGGCGTGTGAAGCGGGAGGTGAATCGGACAATTGGGATCTTCGTGGAACTCTTCGCGCGTAGCACGGGAGTCAAGTCATCCTACTTTGTTGAGGAAGTAACCCGATTGCGGTAGTTGATCGCCGACGGAGGCGAGCGGCGGCGACCGGAGGCGAGCGGCGACCGGCCGGCGCGCGGCCGTCGCGCGGCCGTCGGGGCGGAAGCGGTGCGACCGGGGCCGAAAAGAGAGTGCCCCCGACCCGTCCGATGGAGCAGCATGATCCGCATGTCCGATACCTCCGTGCTCACCCGTACCGAGTCCGTCGAGCGCCACGAGCTGCTCGACGTCCGCACCGTCCACCTCGACCTCGACCTGACCCGCGGCCGGGAGGTGTTCGGCTCCACCACGGTGATCCGCTTCGGCTGCGCCGCCCCGGGCGCCGCGACGTACGTGGACGTCAAACCGGCCCGACTGCGCCGGGTGGCCCTGAACGGCCGCGACCTGGACGTCACCGCGCTGCGGGCCGGCCGCTTCCCGCTGACCGGCCTGGCCGCCGACAACGAACTCACCGTCGAAGCCGACATGGCCTACTCGCACACCGGCGAGGGCATGCACCGCTTCACCGACCCCGCCGACGGCGAGGACTACGTCTACACCCAGTCCTTCCTCGACGACGGCTCGCGGGTGTTCGCGTCCTTCGACCAGCCCGACCTCAAGGCGCGCTACACGGTGTCCGTCACCGCGCCCCGGGAGTGGACGGTGGTCGGCAACGGCGTGGGCCGCGAGGCCTCACCCGGCCGCTGGGAGTTCGCCCCCACCCCGGCGATCAGCAGCTACCTGGTCGCCGTGGTGGCCGGCCCGCTGCACTCGGTGCGCGCCGAGCACGACGGGATCCCGCTCGGCCTGCACTGCCGCCGCTCGCTCGCCGCCCACCTGGACGCCGACGCCCCCGAACTGCTGGAGGTCACCCGGCAGGGCTTCGACCACTACCACCGGGTCTTCCGGCACCGCTACCCGTTCGACAGCTACGACCAGTGCTTCGTGCCGGAGTTCAACGCCGGCGCGATGGAGAACCCGGGCTGCGTCACGCTGCGCGACGAGTACGTCTTCCGCTCCGCCGTGGACGACACCAAGCGCGAGGAGCGCGCCCTGGTGGTGGTGCACGAGATGGCGCACATGTGGTTCGGCGACCTGGTCACCATGAAGTGGTGGGACGACCTGTGGCTGAACGAGTCCTTCGCCGAGTACATGGCCTACCGCGTCACCGCCGCCGCCACCCGCTTCACCGGCGCCTGGACGGGCTTCGCCGCCAACCGCAAGAGCTGGGGCTACGACGCCGACCAGCGACCCTCCACCCACCCGGTGGCCCCCGGCGCGGTGGACGACACCGCGCAGGCGCTGCAGAACTTCGACGGCATCTCCTACGCCAAGGGCGCCGCCGCGCTGCGCCAGCTGGTCGCCTGGCTCGGCGAGGAGGCCTTCCTGGCCGGGGTCAACGACTACTTCGACGAGCACGCCTTCGGCAACGCCACCCTCGACGACCTGCTCCGGGCGCTGACGGCGGCGAGCGGCCGCGACGTCCACGGCTGGGCCGGCCGCTGGCTGCGCACCACCGGCGTGGACACCCTGCGGCTGGCCGACGGCCGGATCGAGCACACCGCGGGCGCCGGCGGGCCGCGCCCGCACCAGCTGACCGCGGGCCGCTACCGGCGCACCGCCGACGGCGCCCTGGAACTGGCCGAGCGGGTACCGCTCGACCTGGCGGCCGACGGCGGGGAGCCGCACCTCCTCGACGGCGCCGAGCTGACCCTGCTCAACGACACCGACCTCAGCTTCGTCAAGATCCGGCTCGACCCCGGCTCCTGGCAGACCGTGCGCTCCTCGCTCGGCGCGGTGCCCGAGGAGCTGGCCCGGGCGGTGCTCTGGAGCGCCGCCCGGGACCAGGTGCGCGACGGCGAACTGGCGCCCGGCGAGTACCTGGAACTCGTCGCCGACCACCTGCCCGGCGAGACCTCGGTGCACCTGGTGGACGCGGTGCTCGCCTTCGCCCGCGGGTTCGTGGTGGACAGCGCCGTGCCCCCGGCCGAGCGGCCCGCGGCGCTGGCCACACTGGCCCGGGCCTGCCGCGCCCTGCTGCGGCGCACCGAGGACGAGCCGGACGGCACCGGGCTGCGCCTGCTGGCCGTGCGCGGGGTGATCGGCACCGCCACCGGCGGGGCGCAGGCCGCCGAACTGCGCGACTGGCTGACGGCCGGCACCGTGCCCGGCGGGCCCGAGCTCGACCCGGACCTGCGCTGGCAGCTGCTGCTGCGGCTGTGCGTGCTCGGCGCGGCGGGCGAACCGGAGATCGCCGCCGAACTCGCCGCCGACCCCAGCGACACCAGCCAGGAGGGCGCCGCCCGCTGCCGTGCCGCGCTGCCCGACCCGGCGGCCAAGGAGGCCGCCTGGCAGGCGCTGTTCCACGGCGAGCTCTCCAACTACCTGGCCGCCGCCACCGCCCGCGGCCTGTGGCAGTCCGAACAGGCGGAACTGCTCGACGAGTTGACGGTGCGTTACTTCAAGGAGCTGGCGGCTGCCGCCGGCCGCCGCGGCCCCGCACTGGCCCGGGTGCTCACCACGGCGGGCTTCCCCGCCTTCGCCGCGACCGAGCGGACGGTCCGGGCGGCCGAGGAGTGCCTCGCCGACCCGGGCCTCACCGCGGCGACCAGGCGTGGATTGGTGGACCAGCTGGACACGCTGCGCCGCGCGGTCCGGGCCCGGGCGCTGACCGAGTAGCGGCCCCGGCCCGACGGGCGGTGGCACACCGGAGGGGCACGCCCCTCCGGTGTGTCGGCGGCGTGCGGCAGGATGATCATCATGACGGATTCACTCACCTGGCTCGCCGAACCCGAGTCGATCGCCTACGGCGGCTACAGCGTGGTGCTGGCCCGCGGCCTGGAGTCGGAGGAACTCGTGGCCCGGATCGTCGAGGGGCTCCCGGGGCGCACCGCGCGGCCGCTCGGCGAACTTACCGCCGAGGACCTCGTCGAGGACCACGAGCTGGAATTCGCCGGTGACTTCGAGGGCATCGCGCTGCACCACGGGCGCAGCGGCGACCTCGCCTTCGCGGTGGCGTACGGCTACTGGCAGGGGGAGCTCGGCGTTCGACCGGAGGTCTCGCGGGGTGGCGCCGAGGTCTTCCACGTCGAGTTCGAGGAGGAGAACGGCAAACCGGTACCGCCCTTCTTCGCCGCGCACCGGGACGGGCGGCAGATCTGCCACCTCAACCTCCACCTGGACCACACCTGGGGCTCCGGTGAGGTCGAGGGCGAGCCGGCCACCGCCGCCGCCCTGACGGCCGAGCTGGCCGCAGTCGGGCTGCCCGACCCCGACCGGCCGGGAGCCGACCTCCACCGCGCCTGCCTGGAAGTCCTCGGCCGCCACTTCGGCCTCACCCTCCCGCGTGCCCTGGTGCGGGAGGCCGCCCTCCCGGCCGTCCTGTTGGAGACCGGCTGAGCGGGCCGGCCCCGGTCCGGTAGACGCCGGGGGTCACGCCGTAGGTGCGGGCGAACCAGCGGGTCAGGTGCGCCTGGTCGGCGAAGCCGCTCGCGGCCGCCGCGACGGCGGGGGGCTCCCCGGCCGCCAGCAGCCGGCGGGCCCGGCGCAGCCGCAGGTCGCGCTGGTAGGCGCTCGGCGCGAAGCCGTACGCCGCGCGGAACGCCCGGTGCAGGGCGAAGCGGCTGCACCCGGCGGCCTCGGCCAGTTCGGCGATGCCGAGGTCCTCGGTGAAGCGCTGCTCCAGCAGCTGCCGGGCGCGGGCGGCAGCGGTGGCCGCCGGGGCCCGACTGCGGTCCGGGTCGGGCCGCGTCGGCCGGGCGGACCCGTGGTCGGCCAACGCGAGCACGGCGGCGGTCAGCCGCTCGTCCACCACGAGGCGTGGGGCCGCGCCCGCCACCGCGCGGTGCAGCCCGGACAGGGCGCGGGCCAGCCGCGGGGCGTCGAGGACGGGGGCCGGGAAGAGCGGCGGACCGGCGCGGCGTGGATCGGCGTCGGCCAGGACGGTGCGGAACAGCTCCTCGCCCACGTGGAGCATCCGGTAGCGGTAGCCGTGCTCCGCCGCCGGCCGGCCGTCGTGCGGGTCGTCCGGGTTGAAGGCCATCACCAGGCCAGGGCCGGTGGTGCGCAGCCCGCCCCGGCAGCGGAAGGACTGCGCGCCCTCGTCGGTGACGCCGACGGAGTAGGTGTCGTGGGAGTGCACCGGGTACACGAAGTCGCGGAAGTGCGCCCGCATCGCCTCCAGGGCCAGCCCCGGCACCCGCCAGTACGCCGCCCGCTCCCGCTCCGTCGCCATCCGCTCCAGGATGGCGCACCGGCGTTCAAGACCGGTGGACGGCCCCGGGGCGAGGCTGGGGGCGAGAGCACCCGAGGACCGGAGGAGCATGATGGAGCACTCCCGCGACGAACGGACCGAAGACGTCCGGCTCGCCGTCTACGCCCACTTCGCCGACACGGGCCGGGCGCCCGCCCCGTCGGAGCTCGCGCGGGCCACCGGCCTGCCGGCGGCGGCCGTCCGGGCCGCCCTGGAGGAACTGCACACCGGCCGTGACCTCGTCCTCGACGACACGGACCGGGGCCGCGTCGTGATGGCCCATCCGTTCGCCGCCGTCCCGCTCGGCTTCTCGGTGGCGGGCCGGCGCACCCTGTGGTGGGGCGGCTGCGCCTGGGACTCCTTCGCCGTCCCGCACCTGCTGCCGGAGGAGCCGGACGTCCTGGTCGCCACCCGCTGCCCGGCCTGCGACCGCCCGCACGCCTGGGTGGTCGGCCGCGAGGCCCCGCCGCCGGGCGGGCAGGTCGCCCACTTCCTCGTGCCCGCCGCCCGGGTCTGGGACGACGTCGTCCACACCTGTGCCCACCAGCGGCTGTTCTGCTCCACCGGTTGCGTGGACCACTGGCTGGCCGCCACCGGTTCCCCGCGCGGTGACGTCCTGGACCTCGCCACCCTGTGGCGCCTCGCCCGCGGCTGGTACGCGGGCCGCCTGGAGAGGGGGTACCGGCGGCGCGACCCGGCCTCGGCGAGCGCCTACTTCGCGGAGGTGGGTCTGCGCGGGGCGTTCTGGGGGCTGCCCGGGTAGCGGACCGTGCCGCCGTCAACCGGCCGGGTCGGCTTACGCCTTGAGGCGCGAACGGGGCGGGAACGGTCCGTGAATTGTTCCCCGGGCGGGGTGGACTCCCCGGCTGTGCGCGGGTCCTGCGGGCATCATGGGCCGCGACCGGGGCGTCGCGGGACAGGGAGTCGACCGATGGGTGGGCCGATGGGCAGGCCGGTGGCGGAGTTCGGCTGCGCGAAGTGCTACGGCGAGGACGAACGGGCCGTGTGGGGGCGGCAGCGGGAGGGGTTCGAGCACGAGGCGGAGGTGCTGGACGGATCGCGCTTCGCCGTCAACCTCCGGCGCTGCCGGGAGTGTTCGCAGAAGTTCGTGTGGATCTTCACCGCGGTCGTGGACTGGATGGGCGGGGACGACGCCCAGTACGTGACGATCATGCCGGTCACCGCCGACGAGGCCGCCGGGCTGACGACCGGCACCCTGCGCCCCCACGACCTCGGCGCCCTCGGCCGGGGCCGCCGCCACCTGAACCACGACTGGCCCACCGGCGGCCCGGCCCGGCTGCACTGGCGCTCGGGCCGCTTCCTCGTCACCCAGGGCCGGTAGCGCCCGCCGGGTGCTACTTCCGGTGGCCGAGGCGCCGGACGAGCTTCCGTTCCGCCTTGAGCAGCAGGGGCAGCAGCGCGTAGACGACGACCGGGACGACGAGACCGGTCATGACCAGGGTCCGCAGTGCCAGCGGCAGGCGTCCGAGGTGGGGGCCGAGCAGGACGAACGCGGCGGTGATGGTCGGGTAGACGGCGAGCCACGTGAGCAGGGCCCGGCGGTGCACGGACGGGGCCGCGGGGGCCGCCGGGGCCGGTGCGGTGATGGCGTCGGTGCTCATGACGTGTCCTTCCGTGGGTGAGCGGCTGGATATTCCAACCTGCTGGTTGGAGTTTGGCAGGTGCGGGCGAGGATGTCCAACCCAATGGTTGGAGACTCGCGATATGGTTGCCCCATGGCCTGGGACACCGCACGCACGCAGCAACTCCTCCTCGACGCCGCGGTCGAGGAGTTCGCCGAGTTCGGCCCGGACGGCGCCCGGATCGCCCGCGTCGCCGCCCGGGCGGGAGTGAACAAGGAGCGGATCTACCAGTACTTCGGCAACAAGGAGCAGCTCTTCGGCGCGGTGCTGGCGTCCGAACTCGGCAAACTGGCGGAGGCCGTGCCGATCGCGGCGGTGCCGGGAGCGGGGCTCGGCGACTTCGCCGGACGCGTCTTCGACTACCACTCGGCCAACCCGCACTTCTCCCGCCTGTTGGCCTGGGAAGGGCTGCAACGCGGCACGGAGGCCGAGGAGTTGGCGGCGGAGCCGGAGCGCACCGCGCACTACGGGGAGAAGGTCGCCGCCGTCGCGGCCGCGCAGAAGGCGGGCGAGCTGACCGAGGACGTGGATCCGGGGCGGCTGATGTTCGCGGTGATCGGCCTGGTGAACGCGTGGTTCACGCTGCCGCAGATGGTCCGCCTGCTCCTCTCCGGCGCGACCGACCCGGCGGCGGACCGGGAGGCCGTCGTCACCCTGGTGCGCCGCCTGACCGGGCCGGCACCCCACTGACCCCGCGCTCCCCGATCGGGGATCATGGGCACAATGGAACACTTCGCGCCGGTGAGCGTCCTCGCCCTCCGTCCTGCCCTTCCACGTCCCCAGGCGGTCAGGAAGGGGGCGGGCATCCGTCCGCTGATCGACGGGCGGGACGTGCTGGCGGAGACGCACCCGGACGGCGATTCGAGCTGCTACCAGGAGAAGTGGCTCGGTCCGCCGGAGACGTGGCCCTTGTCAGCCGCTCCCGAACCCCGCCGTGTCGAACTGTCGAACAACGACTGCGACACCGGCTGCTGCGGAGGAGTGTTCGTCACCATCCGGCGTCGTGACGACCGCGTCGAGTGGACGGACTGGGAGAACACCAACGACATCCGGGTCCCGATGCCTTCGGAGGTCCGGTTCGACGCCGCACAGTACGACGCCGAACTGGCCCGAGCCGTGGCCGACCACGGCTGGGAGGAACCGGTGGACACGGCGGCCCGCCTGCTGGCCCACCGGATCGCCGCGACCGACTGGTACGAGCGGTGGGACTGCCGGCCGTTCGCGCACGGCATCAGTGTGCAGGAGCGGGGAGAGCCGGCGCGCGTGGTCATGTCCTTCCTGACAGGCCGGTCCGACGAAGGTGGTGCCTACCGCTGGCACGTCATGCCCGTGACCGAGCGGGAGCCCGTCGACGAACAGGTACGGCGCTTCGTCGAGCGGATCACCGCCACCGACCCCCGCGAGAGCGCGGAGGGTCACTGACGGCGGCCCGGGAGCCTCGCACAGCGGGCGCTGCTTGTGATCTGTGGGGGGATCCTCCGCGTGCGGGCCGGCGGGTGGGGTGTTCGTTGAGGGAGGACAGCTGGCGGCGCGGGCTGGGGAGCAGAGCGGCATGGTGTGGTAG
>NZ_JBHUAF010000358.1:0-9066 GCF_042789895.1 Kitasatospora sp. NPDC056783 | reverse complement strand
GTGTCCCGGCACACCGGTGGTCTGTCACCCCGGCGGACCGCCGGTGCGCCGGGGTGATCAGGCGGCCGCCTCGGCCTCCCGGGCGTCGGCCGGCACACCGAGGTCGCGCAGCACTGCCTGGGCCGCCCGTCGTCCGGAGACCAGCGCGCCCTGCACGGTGCTGGTGTCCCGGTGGTCCCCGGCGACGTACAGCCCGGCCAGCAGCCGCACCGGGCGGCGGGGGTTGTGCGGCGGCGGCATCGCGGGCAGCGCGTCCGGGACGTGCCGCACGCCGAGGAACTGCCAGCCCGCCGTCGAGGTGCCGTACAGCTCGGTCAGCCGGGCCCGGACGGTCGGCTCCAGCCCGGCGGGGCCGCCCAGGTCGAAGGCGCGGCGGCCGAGCACGGTGGTGGCGATCAGCGACTGGCCGGCCGGGGCGTAGGACGGGTGCAGCTCGCTGAGCACCAGGGAGTGCGAGACCAGCGGCGGGTGGCCGTTCGGCCGGTCGCCGTCGAGCAGCAGGACGGCCTCGCCCAGCGGCGCGCGGTCGGCCGCGTGGAAGAAGGTCGTGACGGGGTGGAAGTCCGGGAGGCGCAGTCCGGGCAGCAGTTCGGCGGCGGCGCGGGCGTCGGTGGCGACGATGACGGCCTGGGCGCCGATCCTGCCGTGCGCGAGGGTCTCCACGCCGTCCGCGGCGATCGAGGTGACCCGTACCCCGGTGCGGACGGTACCGGCGGGCAGGGCGGCGGCCAGCTGGGCCGGGACCGCGGCGATGCCGCCGGCGGGCAGACAGAGCCGCCCGCGCGCGTACGAGCGCAGCACCAGGTCGGCGACCCGGCTGCTGGTGCCGAGCGCCGGATCGGAGAGCAGGGCGCTGAGCAGCGGTCGCAGGAAGCCGTCCACGGTGCGCGGGCCGAGGCCGTGACCGCCCAGGGCGCGGGCGGTGGTGGTCTCCGGCCGGGCCTGGAGCCGCTCGACGGGGGTGCCGGCGAGCCGGCCGAGCCAGCCTCCCAGGCGGGCCTTGTCCAGCGGGCTGCCGAGCGGGGCCCGGGTGGCGGCCTGCCGGGCGACGGCGAGGTGCGGGTCTCCGGTGCGGTACCGCCGGCCGGCGCTGTGCACCAGGACGCCGGGCGTGAGCGGACGCAGGTCGAGGCGGTCGAGGTCGAGTGTGCGGCGGAGTTCGGGGAAAGCGGTGTTCAGCAGGTGACTGCCGTCGTCGAGCCGGAATCCGTCCTGCTCGCGGGTGGCCATCCGGCCGCCGATCCGCCCGGTGGTCTCCAGGAGCTGAACGGTGAGGCCGTGGCCGGTGAGCGCGCGGGCGGCGGCGAGGCCCGCGAGCCCGGCGCCGACCACGACGACGTCCGGGTCGGACGGCCGGCGGGCGCGGCGGGTGAAGTCGTACGTGGGCACTGGGGTGCTCCCTCCCTGGTCCCGGGGCTCCGGCCGACGCAGGCAGCGGGGTGCCGGGACACGGTCCGTGGAGGGTGATGCCCCGTCAGTGTGAGCATCAGACAAGCGCATCGGGCCGGATCCGGGGTTCCGGCGAGGGTTGGGCGGCACCGGGTGGGGCGTGGTCACGGACAGTGCGCCGTGGCGGCCGGGTTCGGGGGTCGGCGGGCGCGTACGGTCACCGGGGGCGTGCGACGCGCCCACCGTGTGCTCCCATGCGCCCCCTCCCCGGGCCCCCTCCGACCCCGTTCGGCATATGCCGCTGGCCAGGGTGGATGCCATCGTCGGAGTACGTACGACTGTGCGCGCCCCGCCCGGGTGCCCGCCCGCCCAGCGCGCGCCGCCGCCCGCGCGCCCGTATCGGCCCGCACACGCTCACGGACCGCGCCCCGCGCCCGCTCGCGCACCGGCCCGCATCGCCCCGCACGCCCGCCCTTGGACCGAGCCCCGCGCGGCGCCCGGCACAGCGCCTGTCACAGCGCCCGGCACGGCGCCGCGCCGCCCACCGCGCAGCCCACCGCGAACGCCCGTCACAGCGCCGCGAGCACCGCCGAGTACACGTCCGGATGGGTGAAGCGGAAGCCCGCGTCCAGCAGCCGCCGCGGCACCACCCGGTGACTGCCGACCACCTCGACCGCCAGCTCGCCCAGCACCGCCTTGAGCACCGCCTCCGGCACCGGGAACGGTGTCGGCCGCCGCAGCGCCCGCCCGAGCGCGGTGGTCAGCTCCGCGTTGGTCGCCGGGTTCGGAGCGGTGAGGTTGAAGGCGCCGGAGAGGTCGTCGTGGTCGATCAGGAACCGCAGCGCGGCCACCTGGTCGTGCAGCGAGATGAAGCTCCAGTACTGCCGCCCGTCGCCGAGCCGTCCGCCGAGGCCCAGCTTGAACAGCGGGAACAGCCGCGCCCCCGCCCCGCCGGAGGCGGACAGCACCATCCCGGTGCGCGGGTGGACGACCCGGACGCCGGCCCGCTCGGCGGGCCGGGCCGCGTCCTCCCACTCCCGGCAGACCTCGGCGAGGAAGTCGTCGCCGGCGGGGGAGTCCTCGTCGATCACCCGATCGCCGGTCTGCCCGTACCAGCCGACCGCGGAGGCGCTCACGAGCACCCGCGGCGGCTCCTTGAGCTCGGCCAGTGCGACGGCCAGCGTCTCGGTGCCGTACACCCGGCTCTCCCGGATCTCCCGCTTGTAGGAGTCCGTCCAGCGGTGGTCGCCGACCCCGGCGCCGGCCAGGTGCACCACGGCCTGGACGCCGGTCAGCCCGTCCCGCTCGACCTCGCCGAGCAGCGGGTTCCAGCCGATGGCGGTGCTGCCGTCCGGCCGTGGGCCGGTCTTCGAACGGTGCCGGACCAGCCGGACCACCTCGTGGCCGTCCGCCAGCAGGGAGCGGACGAGTGCCGAACCGATCAAACCCGTGGAGCCCGTGACAGCGATGCGCATGGGCCCCATCCTCGCAGCTCCCACGCGTCTTCGACGGCCCGTCACGGTCGCGCGCCTCGTCGCCGAGTGCCTCGTTAGCATGGCGCGCATGCCTGACGACGATCTGATCATCCGTACGGCGCGGAGCGAGGACGAGCGCGGACTCGCCGTCCTCAACCACGCGACCTGGTCCCTCCTGGCCGACGTCTCCCCGCGACCGCCCGTCGAGGACCCGGTCTTCGACGAACGGCACACCCCCGAGCAGTACCTGGTGGCCCTGCTGGACGGCCGGATCGTCGGCTACGTCCGCCAGGTCCCGGCCACCCCGCTGGCGAGCAACCGGCACGTGCGGCAGATCCAGGGCCTGGCCGTCGACGACACCGTCCGCGGCCGGGGCATCGGCCGCCGTCTGGTCGAGGCGGCCTGCGCGGCGGCCCGGGCCGAGGGTGCCCGCAAGATGGGCCTGCGGGTGCTCGGCCGGAACGCCCCGGCCCGCCGCCTCTACGAGAGCTGCGGCTTCGTGGTCGAGGGCTCGCTGACCGAGGAGTTCCTGATCGACGGCCGGTACGTGGACGACGTCTGGATGGCGCGCCGGCTGGCCGACTGACCGCCGGAGCCCGCCCGCCGACCGTTCGAACGGACGTGCCGGACATCCCTAACAGGCCTGTGGCAAGGGGAGGTTGGCCGGTCCCGGGTGGTGCGGAGCCGTGACGGTCCGGGCCTGTCCGGACCGCCGACGCGCCGGGTAGCGTACGGCCGTGAGCAACTCGACGCCTCCCGGGTGGTACCCGGTCCCGGGTGCGGACGGCACCCCCGGTCACGAGCGCTGGTGGGACGGCAGCGCCTGGAGCAACGAGGTCAGGCCGCTCCAGGGCGGCGGCGTCGGGGGCGGGCTCGCCGACGCCGTCACCCAGCCCTGGCAGCAGCCGTCCGACCGGCGGTCCGGCCACGGCCACCCCGGCGGCTCGCCCGCCCCGACGTACGGCTACCCCGGCCAGGGCGGCTACCCCGGCCAGGGCGGCTACCAGGGCCAGACCGACTATCAGGGCCAGAACGGCTACCCGGCTCAGGGCGGCTACCCGGCCCAGAACGGCTACCCGTCGCAGAACCCGGGCTACGGCCCCGCCGGCCACTACCCGCCCCCGGCCAAGCCCAGGACCGGGATGATCGTCGGCATCGCGGTCGCCGTACTGGCCGTGGGCGGGATCGTCGCCGGGATCGTGTTCAACAGCGGCGTCGACCGGCGGGCGGACCCGGCCCCCACCGTCACCGTGACCCGGAGCAGCGGCCCCACGCCCAGCCCCAGCCCGACCGTGCCGAGCCCGAGCCCGACCGCGCCCAGGCCCAGCCCCACGGTGCCCAAACCCGCACCGGTGGTGAAGACCACCGTCCCCGACCCGCGGCACGCGATCATCGTGCCGGTCTTCGAGGGCTGGGAGACGTCGACCGAGCTCCAGCACTCGACGCTCTACCTCGGTACCGGCCGCTACACCTGCCCGGCCGGGGGCACCTGCGTCCGCGGCCAGTTCTCGGTCGAGAAGGACACCGTCCAGGGCACCTCCGCCAGGGCGGCGGCCGAGTCCGCGATGCCCGCCTACGCCGGGGGGATCTTCTCCGGGATCGGTTCCCACACCGACGCCGGCTCCGGCTACGTCAAGGTGGCCGGCGTGCTCGGCTACGCCACCCGCTGGCACATCCGCACCTCGGACGGCACCCAGGGCTACGTCCTGCTCGCCGCCCTCCCGGCGAAGGGCGGCGGCTTCGTCGTCATGGAGGGCGGCGTGGACGACACCCCGTCAGCGCCGGACTTCTCGGTGCTGGACCAGATCCTCAGCGGCATCACGCAGGACAGCTCCTCCGGCAGCAGCACCTGACCCGGCCGGGGTGCGGCCGGGCGGTGCGGTCGGCCGAGGACGGCCGGGAGGGGTGGCTGGGAGGGGTGGCCGGGAGGGCGGCCGGGGGCTCCTCAGTCCCCGTACCGCTCCCAGAGCTTGGGGAAGCGCTTCGCCATGGCGTCCGGGTCGTCGAAGTCCAGCGCCGGCCCGGACGGCCGGTCGGCCTGCCGCCCGCCGATCTCGGGCAGCGGCAGCCCCGTCAGCTGCTCGTACGCCTCGTCGGCGGCGTAGCCGAGGTCCTCGGCCTCGCCGTCCTCCTCCTCGTCGAACTCGGGCAGCAGGTCCGCGAGGTCGTCCGGCTCGGTCAGGCCGCCCTCGAAGACCTCCCGGCCCTGGCCGATCAGCCAGGAACGGAAGCAGTCGAAGGTGTCGGCGGAGGCGCCGTCGAGCAGTAGGTAGGCCGCGCCCCACAGGTCGTTCCGGTAGGCGCGCCGGTGCCGCGCCTGGAACAGCCGGGCGAAGTCGATCACGTCGTCCGGGGTCAGCTGGAGGAGCCGTTCCACCAGGAGGTCGGCCTGCTCGTCAGGGTCCCCGTCGGCCGCGTCGTGGGTTTCGTCGATGATCTGCCAGAAGTCCGTCTCGTCCATCACCGCTCAAGCATCCCCGTTCGGCCGCGTCCGCGCATGCCGCGACTCGGTACGGTTCGCTCACACTTCCCGGGCCCGCGATGGCCCGGGGAACGGCGGAACCCCGCGCCGTCCGGGGACGACGCGGGGTTCCGTACGCGGGGGTTCCGCGGTGACCGGGCGGGGTCAGAGGCCGAGCTCGACCTCGAACTCGCCGGCCTCCAGGATCTCCTTGACCGAGACCAGGTAGCGGGCGGCGTCGGCGCCGTCCACCAGGCGGTGGTCGTAGGAGAGCGACAGGTAGACCATGTCGCGGATGCCGATGGCGGTGCCGCCGTCGGACTCGATGACGACCGGGCGCTTGACGGTGGCGCCGATGCCCAGGATGGCGACCTGGTTCGGCGGCACGATCACGGTGTCGAACAGCGCACCGCGCGAGCCGGTGTTGCTGATGGTGAAGGTCGCACCGGACAGCTCGTCCGGGGTGATCTTGTTGTTGCGGACCTTGCCGGCCAGCTCGGCGGTCTTCTTCGAGATGCCGGCGAGGTTGAGGTCGCCCGCACCCTTGATGACCGGGGTCATCAGACCCTTCTCGGAGTCCACCGCGATACCGATGTTCTCGGTGTCGAAGTAGGTGACCGTGCCCTCGGCGTCGTTGATCCGGGCGTTGACGACCGCGTGGACCTTCAGCGCCTGGGCGGCGGCCTTGACGAAGAACGGCATCGGGGAGAGCTTGACGCCCTCGCGGGCCAGGAAGCCGTCCTTGGCCTTGCCGCGCAGCGACATGATCTTGGTGACGTCCACCTCGACCACGCTGGTCAGCTGGGCCTGCTCGTGCAGCGCCTTCATCATGTTGTCGCCGATGACCTTGCGCATGCGGGTCATCTTGACCGTCTGGCCGCGCAGGGCGGACGGCGCGGCGGCGGCCTTCGGCGCGGCGGCCGGGGCGGCAGCGGCGACGGGGGCCGGAGCGGCCTTGGCGGCCTCCGCGGCGGCGATGACGTCCTGCTTGCGGATGCGGCCGCCGACGCCGGTGCCGGCGACGGAGGACAGCGCGACGCCGTGCTCGGCGGCGAGCTTGCGCACCAGCGGGGTGACGTAGGCGTCACCGCTGTCGGCCACCGGGGCGACCGTGGCCACCGGGGCAGCGACCGGAGCCGGGGCGGCAACCGGGGCCGGGGCAGCGACCGGAGCCGGAGCGGCAACCGGGGCCGGGGCAGCGACCGGAGCCGGAGCGGCAACCGGGGCCGGAGCGGCGACCGGAGCCGGAGCGGCAACCGGGGCCGGGGCGGCGACCGGGGCCGGGGCGGCGGCGACGGCACCGGCGGCGCCGATCAGCGCGAGCTGGGCGCCGACCTCGGCGGTCTCGTCCTCGCCGACCAGGATCTTCACGAGGGTGCCGGCGACCGGCGACGGGATCTCGGTGTCGACCTTGTCGGTGGAGACCTCGAGCAGCGGCTCGTCGACCTCGACCGTGTCACCCTCGGCCTTCAGCCAGCGGGTGACGGTGCCCTCGGTGACCGACTCGCCCAGCGCGGGCAGCACGACCGGGGTGGCGTCGGCGGCCGGAGCGGCGGCCGGGGCCGGGGCGGCGACCGGGGCCGGAGCGGCGACCGGAGCCGGAGCGGCGACCGGAGCCGGAGTGGCAACCGGAGCGGCCTCGACGGCCGGGGCCGGAGCAGCGGCCGGGGCGCCCGAACCGTCGTCGATGACCGCCAGCTCGGCGCCCACCTCGACGGTCTCGTCCTCGGCGACCTTGATCGAGGAGAGGATGCCGGAGACCGGGGCCGGGATCTCGGTGTCGACCTTGTCGGTCGACACCTCCAGCAGCGGCTCGTCGACCTCGACACGCTCACCCTCGGCCTTCAGCCAGCGGGTGACGGTGCCCTCGGAAACGCTCTCGCCCAGCGCGGGCAGTGTTACTGAGACCGCCATGGTTTCAGCGACTCCTATCAAGTCTTGCGTACGGGAGGTACTTGCGTACGGGAAGTACCGGGAAAGGGGGTGGGGCGTGATCAGTCGTGCGCGTGCAGCGGCTTGCCGGCCAGCGCCAGGTGCGCCTCGCCCAGGGCCTCGGACTGGGTCGGGTGCGCGTGGATGAGCTGCGCGACCTCGGCCGGCAGGGCTTCCCAGTTGTAGATCAGCTGGGCTTCGCCGACCTGCTCGCCCATGCGGGCGCCGACCATGTGGACGCCGACCACGGCGCCGTCCTTGACCTGGACGAGCTTGATCTCGCCGGCGGTCTTCAGGATCTTGCTCTTGCCGTTGCCGGCCAGGTTGTACTTCAGGGTGACGACCTTGTCCTTGCCGTACAGCTCGACGGCCTTGGCCTCGGAGATGCCGACGGAGGCGACCTCCGGGTTGGAGTAGGTCACCCGCGGAACGCCGTCGTAGTCGATCGGCACCGGCTTGAGGCCGGCCAGGCGCTCGGCGACCAGGATGCCCTCGGCGAAGCCGACGTGGGCCAGCTGGAGGGTCGGGGCGAGGTCGCCGACGGCGGAGATGGTGGGCACGTTGGTGCGCATGTACTCGTCGACCAGGACGTAGCCGCGGTCCATCGCGACGCCGTTCTCCTCGTAGCCGAGGCCGGCCGAGACCGGGCCGCGGCCGATGGCGACGAGCAGCAGGTCGGCGTCGATCTGCTTGCCGTTCTCGGTGGAGACGCGGACACCGGTCTCGGTGTACTCCACGCCCGAGAAGCGGGCCTTCAGCTCGAACTTGATGCCGCGCTTGCGGAAGGCGCGCTCCAGCAGCTTGGAGGAGTTCTCGTCCTCCAGCGGGACGAGGTGCGGCAGCCCCTCGACGATGGTGACCTCGACGCCGAAGGACTTCCAGACGGAGGCGAACTCGACGCCGATGACGCCGCCACCGAGGATGACGACGGACTTCGGGATCCGGTCGAGCTTGAGGGCGTGGTCCGAGGAGATCACGCGGTTGCCGTCGATCTCCAGGCCCGGGATCGAGCGCGGCACGGAACCGGTGGCCAGAACGATGTGACGGCCTTCGATGCGCTGGCCGTTGACGTCCACCGAGGTCTGCGAGGAGAGCTTGCCCGCGCCCTGGATGAAGGTGACCTTGCGGGAGGCCACCAGGCCCTGGAGGCCCTTGTACAGGCCGGCGATGACGTCGTCCTTGTACTTGTGGACGCCGTTGATGTCGATGCCCTGGAAGGTGGCCAGCACGCCGAACTCGGCGGCCTCCTTCGTCTCGTCCGCGATCTCCGCGGCGTGCAGGAGCGCCTTGGTCGGGATGCAGCCGCGGTGCAGGCAGGTGCCGCCGAGCTCACCCTTCTCGACCAGGGCGACGCTCAGGCCCAGCTGAGCGGCGCGGAGCGCCGCGGCGTAACCGCCGCTTCCGCCTCCGAGAATGACTACGTCGAAAACGGTGCTGGCGTCGTTCGCCACGTCACGTCCTCCATGCATGGGGTGGGTCGCCGGGCCGGTCGCGGTCCGGTGGGTCGGAAGCCTTTGTGAGGCGCCCAGTCGTGCCGGAAATACATCTTCGCACTTGTTCGCGGTGACTGATGTCCGGGTCTGGCCGAGGGGTGTCCCGCAGAGTGGTCACCGGGGCGGGAATACCCCCGACAGAAGGGCATCATCGCAGCTCAGCGCGGTGTTGACAGCCGCCGGACGGGCGCTCTCCGCGCTGGTCGGCACGCCTTCTTCCGCTCTGTGGAACAAAGTTTCGCCCGCAGCGAACAGCCGTCGGCCGGGTCGCCCCGGGCTACCGGCGGGTAACCCGGCCGGAACGCCGACGGGGCCC
>NZ_JBHUAF010000357.1:0-9089 GCF_042789895.1 Kitasatospora sp. NPDC056783 | reverse complement strand
CCTCCCGGAAGCGGCGGGCCGCCGTCGTGTCCGGCTCCGGCCGGGACCGGCCGCCCTACACTGACCCGCTGTGAACGAAACACTCGGGGACGCCGCGCTCGTCCTCGTCTTCATCCTGCTGGGCGGGTTGTTCAACGTCGCCGAGATCTCGCTGATCTCGCTGCGCGAGGGCCAGATCCGGACGCTGGAGGGGCGCGGCACCCGGCGCTCGGCCCGGGCCGCGCACCTGGCCGCCGACCCGAACCGCTTCCTGGCCGCCGTCCAGGTCGGGGTGACCTGCATGGGCTTCCTGTCCGCCGCCTTCGGCGCGGACACCCTGGCCGGCAAGGTCGCCCCGCTGTTCGTCCGGGCCGGGTTCTCCGAGGGCGTGGCCGACGCGGTGGCGCTGGTCGGCCTCACCCTGGTGATCAGCTACGCCTCGCTGGTGCTGGGCGAGCTGACCCCCAAGCGGATCGGCCTGCAGCGCGCCGAGTCCATCGCGGTCGTCGCGGCCCCGGTGGTGGACGTGATGTCGGTGGTGCTGCGTCCGGTGATCTGGCTGCTGGGCCACTCCACCAATCTGATGGTCAGACTGCTCGGCGGGGATCCGACCGCGGGCCGCGGCTCGATGAGCTCCGAGGAACTGCGCGGCCTGGTCGCCGCCAGCACCGAACTGGGAAGCGACGAACGGGCGTTGATCGCCGACGTGTTCTCCGCCGGGGAGCGCCAGCTGCGCGAGGTGATGGTCCCGCGCACCGAGGTGACCTTCCTGGACGCCGAGCGCCCGCTGACCGCCGTCCGTCAACAGGCCGACACCTCGCCGCACTCGCGCTACCCGGTGGTCGAGGGCAGCGCCGACGCGGTGGTCGGCTTCGTCCACGTCCGCGACCTGTACGGCGCCCGCGGCGAGCAGGCCGCCAAGGTCCGCGACCTGGCCCGCCCGGTCAAGCTGCTGCCCGGCACCAAACTGGTGCTGGAGGCGATGGGCGAGATGCGCCGGGAGGGCCACCACCTGGCCATCGTGGTGGACGAGTACGGCGGCACCGCCGGGATCGTCACCCTGGAGGACCTGGTCGAGGAGGTGATCGGCGAGATCCGGGACGAGTACGACCGCCCGGAGGCCGCCCCCACCCGCCGACTGGCCGGCGGCGGCATGGAACTGGACGGCCTGCTCAACCTCGGCGACTTCGCCGAGGAGACCGGCGTCACCCTGCCCGAGGGTCCGTACGAGACGGTGGCCGGCTGCCTGGTCGCCGCGCTCGGCCGGCTGCCCCGGGACGGCGACCAGGTGCACGTCCCGGTCGAGGGCGGCGGGGTGCTGCTGACGGTGGCCAAGGTCGAGGGGCGGCGGATCGCCCGGGTGGGGGTGAGTGCGGTCACACTGGCCGAACCACCGGGGGCGGAGGTTTCCTGAGCGAGCGGTGGAACTGGAAGAATGGCCCGCATGGTCAACGCAGCGGTCACTGGTCCGGTCAAGGACCGTCCCCGGGTTCTCTCCGGCATCCAGCCCACCTCCGGCTCGTTCCACCTCGGCAACTACCTGGGTGCGGTGCGCCAGTGGGTCGACCTCCAGAAGGACAACGACGCCTTCTACATGGTGGTCGACCTGCACGCCATCACGGTGCCGCAGGACCCGGCGACGCTGCGCGAGAACACCAGGGTCTCCGCCGCCCAGCTGCTCGGCGCCGGCCTGGACCCGGAGAACTGCACGCTGTTCGTCCAGTCGCACGTGCCCGAGCACGCGCAGCTCGCCTGGGTGATGAACTGCCTCACCGGGTTCGGCGAGGCCTCCCGGATGACCCAGTTCAAGGACAAGTCCTCCCGGTACGGCGCCGAGGGCACCACCGTCGGCCTGTTCACCTACCCGGTCCTGCAGATCGCGGACATCCTGCTCTACCAGGCGGACGCCGTCCCGGTCGGCGAGGACCAGCGCCAGCACGTGGAGATCACCCGCGACCTCGCCGAGCGCTTCAACACCCGCTACAGCCCGACCTTCACCGTCCCGAAGCCGTACATCCTCAAGGAGACGGCGAAGATCCAGGACCTCCAGGACCCGGGCGTGAAGATGAGCAAGTCGGCCTCCTCGCCCAAGGGCCTGGTGAGCCTGCTGGACGAGCCGAAGGCCAGCGCCAAGAAGTTCAAGAGCGCCGTCACCGACACCGGCACCGTCGTCTCCTACGACGAGCAGGAGAAGGCCGGCGTCTCCAACCTGCTGCGCATCCACTCCGCGCTCAGCGGCCAGACGATCGACCAGCTGGTCGCGCACTTCGAGGGCAAGATGTACGGCGCCCTGAAGACCGAGCTGGCCGAGCTGTTCACCGAGTGGGTGACGCCGTTCCAGGAGCGCACCCGCGGCTTCCTGGACGACCCGGCGGAGCTGGACCGGGTGCTGGCGATCGGCGCCGAGAAGGCCCGGGAGGTGGCGTCGGTGACGCTGGAGACGGTGTACGACCGGATCGGCTTCCTCCCGGCCGCCAAGCGGTGACTCCCCTCACGCACCTGCCCGATGGTGGCGACCTCCCCGAGGTCGTCACCATCGGCGTGTCCGTGAGCGTCCCGGACCCGTACGGCGCGGCGGTCCAGGACGCCCGGGCCGGGCACGGCGATCCGCTGGCCCGGTCGATACCCACGCACGTCACCCTGCTGCCGCCGACCGAGGTGCCCGCCGAGGGGTTGCCGAAGATCGAGGAGCACCTGGCGGCGGTGGCGGCCGCGCACCGGCCGTTCCGGATGCTGCTGCGCGGCGGCGGGACCTTCCGCCCGGTCTCCCCGGTGGTGTACGTCCGGGTCGAGGAGGGCGCGCAGGAGTGCCGGCTGCTGGAGGCGGACATCCGCTCCGGCCCGCTGGCCCGCGAGCTGGCCTTCCCGTACCACCCGCACGTGACGGTGGCCCACGGCCTGCCGGACGACGTGCTGGACCAGGCGTACGAGCAGGCGCGTGGCTTCCGGGCGGCCTTCCGGGTACCGGGCTTCGGCCTCTCCCGCTTCGACGCGGACGAGGTCTGGCGGCCCTGGCGGACCTACTCCTTCGGCTGAGTCCCGGGCCGGCTCCCGGCCCGCTCCACCGCCTGCCGCCTGCCGCCTGCCGCCCGCCCGGGCATCCGGTCGGCCGCCAGGCACCAGCGGTCCGGGGGGCGCCGGGCGCCTCCCGGACCGCTCGGGTGTCCGGAGCGGGGGCGGGCCTCAGCCCTCGACGCGGAGCATCGCGTCGACCACCCGGCCGGCCGCCTTGCCGTCGTCCAGGTCGCAGTACGCCTCGCGGAACGCGGCGGCCCTGTCCGCGTACTCGGCCGCGACCTCGTCCACCCGGCCGAGCGCGCCGACGAGCGCCTCGGAGGTGGCCAGCAGCGGCCCGGGCGCCTCGGCCTCGAAGTTCAGGCTGAAGCCGCGCAGGTTGTCCCGGTAGTGCTCCAGGTCGTAGGTGAAGAACAGCATCGGCTTGCCGGTCGACGCGAAGTCGAACACGCTCGCCGAGTAGTCGGTCACCAGGACGTCGGCGATCAGCAGCAGCTCCGCCATGTCGGGGTAGCTGCCGACGTCCCAGATGTAGCCGTTGCCGGCGCCCGGGATCTGGCCGCACATCAGCTCGTGCCGGCGCACCAGCAGCACCTGGTCGTCGCCGAGCGCGGCCCTGGCCGCCGCCAGGTCGATCCGCAGGTCGATCTGGTAGCCGTCCTGCGGCCGGCGCCGGTCCTCGCGCCAGGTCGGCGCGTAGAGCACGACCTTCTTGCCCTCGGGCAGGCCGAGCCGCTCCCGGACCTGCTCGGCGGTCTTCTCCCGGTCGGTCGCGAACAGCAGGTCGTTCCGGGGCGAACCGCTCTCCAGGATCTCGCCCTTGAAGTCGAAGGCGCGCCGCAGCACCGGGGCCGACCAGCGGTTTCCGGCCACCAGCAGGTTCCAGTTCGGGACCTCCCGGGCCAGGCCCTTGAGGTAACCGGTGTCGGTGAACCAGACCTTCTCGAAGTCGAAGCCGATCTGCTTCAGCGGGGTGCCGTGCCAGGTCTGGACGACCACCTGGCCGGGGCGGCGGACGAAGAACTCGGGCAGGTGGGTGCTGGTCACGATGTACTTGGCGGTGGCCAGCGCCTCGATCCACTCCGGGCTCAGGAGCCGGACGGTGGCCGCGGTCTTCGGCAGCTCGGCCTGCATGTCGTCGCTGCCCCACAGGTGCTCCAGCGGCAGGCCGCGGCGGACCAGCTCCTCGTGGACGGCCCGGGGCGAGTCGGCGTACGCGCTGCGGATGCCGACGTGGTACAGCACCGCGTCGCGCAGCGGCTCGCGGCGGGCGGCCGGGTAGTCCACCGTCCGCAGCTGGCGCTGGCGGAAGCCCGCGCGCTCCTCGGGAGCCAGCACCGGGTGCGACTCCAGCGACAGGCCGTCGTGGTGGCGGCGTTCCAGCGTGATCCGCTTGCCGCGGGACTCCACCTCGACCGGCAGCGTCCCGAAGCAGTCCGGGGTGACCAGCGCGCAGGCGTCCGGCAGGACGTCCACCGGCACGCCGACCGGGCGGAAGGCGACCGTCCAGGTGCCCCTGGCGAGCGGCACCCGGCCGGCGAAGGAGGCCGTCGGCACGGCGGGCAGCGCGGTGCGGAACCGGCCGTCCGAGATCTCCACCGGGTAGACGTGCTCCTCCTCCAGCCACTCGTGACGGACCGCCAGCTCCCAGCGGTGCGCGCCGGGCAGCGGGAACGAGCCGTTCAGCAGGAAGCCGTCGGCACCGCGCGAGGAGATCTCGTCCACCAGCGGCTGGAGCACCTGGTCGGTGAACTGGAGGTACCCGCCGGGGGAGGGCTTGGAGTAGAGCGCCCGGCGCTCGGTGACCGGGGCCTGCGGGTTCAGCGCCAGGTGCAGCCGCTCGGGCGCGTTGCGGTCGTCCCAGGCCAGCGGGACGGTGCCGCCGTCGGCGAGCAGCAGCGTGCCGTCCCAGCGGTCGCGGCTGCGCTCGGCGGCCGCCGGGTCCAGCTCGGCCCAGGCCTCGCGGACGGCGGTCAGCTCGGCGACCGGGAAGGACGCGGTGAACGGCTGGAGCGAGCCGACCGGCGCGCCCAGCTCCAGCGGGAAGGACAGCTCGCGGTCCGATTCCAGGTGGGTCAGCCGCAGCCGCGCGCCGGCGAAGCTCGGGCCGGAGCGGGCCGCGCCCGAGACCTCCACCCGGTCACCCTGGGCGGCCAGGCCGGTCACCCGGGCCTTGACCGTCTCCACCCGGAGGTAGACGAAGTTGTCCCGGGTCCACGGCACGATCCGCACGTCCGGCTCGACCCAGTGCGAGGGGAGGAACTGCGCGGAGTCGCTCCAGCCGGCCGAGATCCGGCCCTTGTACACCCCGCCCTTGCCCGCGCCGGCCACCAGGACGCGCCAGTTGCCGTCCTTCCACTGGCCGCGGTGCTTGAGCTTCTTCGGGTCGACGGCGACGGAGAAGCCGGACCAGTCGCAGCTGTACAGGTCGTGCCGGCTGCTCGCGGTGGCCTCGGGGCTGTACGTCGTCTTCATCGGCACCGCGATGACCCGGCGGCCCTTGGTCTCGCGCAGCACCAGGGTGCGGACCATGTCGTGCTTGCCGGCCGCGCCCAGCTGCTCCGGGTACGCGTGCCCGGCCAGCCGGAACCTGCCGCCCTCCCAGGAGGCCCGGTACAGCCGGCTGCGGATGACCAGCGAGTTGTCCAGCTTGAGCACCCCGGACGGCACGCTCCGGCGCCCGCCGCGCAGGAACGGGTAGTCGGCGTACGGGCGCAGCAGGCCGCGGGCCTGGACACCGCCGCCGCTCTCGCGCTCGTACGTGATCTGCTCGACCAGCTCGTCCATCCGGTCGGAGAGGGTCAGGTGGTACTTCAGCCGCAGCGGCGCGCGCAGCTTGGCGACCTTGTCGGAGCCGATCGCCCGGAGCAGCCGGGTGACGTGCTGGAGGTAGGCGTCCCGGTACTCCTTGTCGCCGTCCACGACGGACCCGAAGAACATCGGGATCTCCTCGACGAGGGTGTTCTCGTCGTAGGAGCGCAGGTACTCGGCGAAGCGCGGCTCGGTCTGCTTCAGCAGCCAGGCGCGGACCAGCTCGACCGAGGCGACCCGGTCGATCAGGCCCTTGGGGTTGGTGCGCATCTGGGTGATCGACATCTCGCCGACCTCGCGCTCGCGCCAGTGGTAGATCGGCTCGGAGAGCACGTCCACGCTCTTGGCCAAGTAGTGGTGCGGCACGCTGACCGGCGCGTCCTCGTACAGGATGCCCTCGGGGTAGAGCAGGCCGGCCGCGTCGAAGAACGAGCGGCGGTACACCTTGTTCCACGCGGTGCGGTCGGTGACCAGCGCCGGGATCTCGGTGACGTGGGTCTTGAGCCTGGTCTCCTTGAACGGCTTCAGGTGGCCGCCGGACTGGTAGTAGCCCACGGCGCGGAAGCGCAGCACGTTGCCGGTGCAGAAGTCCGAGCCGGTCTCGTCCAGCGTGTTGATCATCAGCTCGTACGCGCTCGGCGGCATCGAGTCGTCGCTGTCCACGAAGCACAGGAACTCGGAGTCCGGGTCGATGTGCCGGATGCCGGTGTTGCGGGCCGCCCCCAGGCCCTTGTTCACCTGGCGGACCAGCCGGAACCGGGAGTCCTCGGCCGCGTACGCCTCGGCGAGCGCCGCGCTGCCGTCCTTCGAACCGTCGTCGACCATGACGCACTCGAAGTCCGTGAAGGTCTGGGCGGCGATCGAGTCGAGGCATTCCACGAGGTAGCGCTCGACGTTGTAGATCGGGACGACGATGGAGAGGCGGGGAGCCATCGGCTACGCAGGCCTTTCTCGGGAGGAGCGTGCCAGTCCGGAGGGGCCTGACCGCACTGGGATCGGTGCGTACGTGCGCCCCCGATCCTACCTCCGGGGCCGGTTTGTCCCCGGGGCCACTACGCTGGGCCGGTGCCCCGTTTCAGCGTGATCGTCCCCGTGTACCAAGTCCAGGAATACCTGGTCGAATGCCTCGAATCGGTGCTCGATCAGGACGGCCCGGACTTCGAACTGATCGCCGTGGACGACCGCTCCCCGGACCGCTGTGGCGCCATGCTGGACGAGGCCGCCGCGGCCGACGGCCGGGTCCGGGTACTGCACCTGCCGGAGAACGTCGGGCTCGGCCGGGCCCGCAACGCCGGCCTGGAGGCCGCCTCCGGCGACTACGTGGTCTTCCTCGACAGCGACGACACGCTCACCCCCGGCCTGCTGAAGGCCGTCGACGAGCGGCTCGCCGCCACCGGCGACCCGGACGTCCTCGTCTACGACTACGCACGCACCTACGCCGACGGCCGGATCACCCGGGCCGCCTCCGCGCACGTCTTCGGCGCGGCCTCCCCGGACGTCTTCGACCTCGCCGCCCGCCCCGACCTGCTCGACCTGCTCCAGGTCGTCTGGAACAAGGCCTACCGCCGCGGCTTCATCGCCGAACAGCGGCTGGTCTTCCCGGCCGGCTACTACGAGGACACCCCCTGGACGTACCCGGCGCTGCTCGCCGCCGCCCGGATCACCCTGCTCGACCGGGTCGGCGTGCACTACCGCCAGCGCCAGGAGGGCGGCAACATCCTGGCCACCGCCGGCCGCAAGCACTTCGACGTGTTCGCCCAGTACGACCTGGTCTTCGCCTTCCTCGACGGCCGCCCCGACCTGGACCACTGGCGCCCGGTCGTCTACGGCCGGATGCTGCACCACCTCAACACCGTGGTCTCCAAGCCCGGCCGGGTCCCGCCCGGCGACCGCCGCGAGTACTTCCGCCGGGCCGCCGCGCACTGCGCCCGGCTGCGCCCGGCCGGCTACCGCCCGCCGGCCGGCGTGGACGGCGTGCGCACCGAGCTGCTCAGCCACGGCCGCTACGGCGCGTACCAGGCCGTCCGCGCCGTCGCCAAGGCCCGCCGAATCGTCAAGCGGTGACACCCAGCTGACACTCGTTCGGAGGACGGACCGGTATAACCGGTCAGGTGGACTTCCTGACCCGCCTTCCGGTCGTCGGCCCGCTCGTGGCCCGGGTGCTGCGCAGCCGCCCGTACCGGGTGTACGAGTACTTCACCGCCGCCCGGGGCAACCGGCTGGCCGGCGCCGTCACCTTCTTCGGCTTCCTCGCGCTCTTCCCGCTGCTCACGGTGGGCCTGGCGATCGCCGCCGCCACGCTGAGCGACAGTCAGGTGCGCGACCTCCAGGAGCACATCGCCGACCAGCTGCCCGGGCTCTCGGACGCGGTCAACCTGCCCTCCCTGGTGTCCAACGCGGGCGCGGTCGGGGTGGTCGGCGGGGCGCTGCTGCTGGTCTCCGGCCTCGGCTGGGTGGACACCATGCGCACCTCGATCCGGGACCTGTGGCAGCTGCCCCACGACGAGGGCAACCCGGTGCTGCGCAAGGCCTGGGACGTGGCGGTGCTGGCCGGCCTCGGCCTGGTGTCGCTGTTCTCGCTGGCCGTCTCCGCCGTCGGGACGACGCTGGCCGGCCGGGTCGCCGACGCGATCGGCCTGGGCAGCGGCTACCTGCTGACGGCGGTCGGCGTGCTGATCGCCATAGCCTGCGACATGCTGCTCTTCGCCTACCTGCTGGCGCCCTTCTCCGGGATCACCGACCAGCGCCGCCGGGACCTCGTCCAGGGCGCGCTGATCGGCTCGGTCGGCTTCGAGCTGCTGAAGCTCCTGCTCGCCTCCTACCTGGGCTCGGTCGCCGGGCGGAGCCTGTACGGGGCGTTCGCCACCCCGGTGGCGCTGCTGCTGTGGATCAACTTCGTCTCCCGGCTGCTGATGTACTGCGTGGCCTGGACGGCGACGGCCGACCCGGCGGACGCCCTGGAGCGGACCAGGGCGCACGGACGGGCGCTGCTGGCGGCGGCCGACAAGGCGGAGGCGGCGGAGACGGAGGCGGAAGCCGCCCGGGCCCGGGAGAGCGGGAAGGCCCGGCCCCGGGACTGAGACCGGACCTTCCCCGCCGGGCGGCGGATCAGCCGGCGGAGCGCCGCCGCCGCAGCACCAGCGCGCCGTACCCGGCCCCGCCCGCGGCCAGCACCACGACGGACCAGCCGCCGACGCCGAGCCCGCCGTCCCCGTCGGTCGCCCCAGGAAGGGTCCATCTCCGTGATGTCGCGCAGCGGCGTCTGCGCCGACTCCTGGTAGTAG
>NZ_JBHUAF010000356.1:0-9090 GCF_042789895.1 Kitasatospora sp. NPDC056783 | reverse complement strand
GCCCTGAGGGGCGGGTCGTCAGCGGACGGCCGTGCTGAGGAAGCGCTCCTCGATGACGCGCAGCGTGCGCAGGTGGTCGACCTCCAGCGCGGTCATGTCGATCTTCCGGCCGCTGACCTGCTCCAGCAGGAAGACGAACTCCACGAAGGACAGCGAGTCGATCAGCCGGTTCTCGATCAGGTCGAGGTCGGGGGCGATGTCGGTCCGCTCGGGGTGGCGCTTGAGGATCCAGGCCTTGATCGGCTGCAGGGTGTCGGACACGGTCGTACTCCTTTGTCGTCGTTGTCGTCGTGCGGGTGGGGGTGGGGGTGGGGGTGAGGTGGGGGAAAGCGGCTGGAAGGGCTGGACGGGGCTCAGGCGACCGGGATCGGCGCGCCGACCGCGACGGCGTAGTCGACGTCGTGGCTGATGCTGACGGTGATCCCGCTGATGCCGGCGTCGGCGGCCAACCGGGCGGCGCGGCCGTGCAGTTCGATCAGCGGCCAGCCACCGGGCGCCTTGCGGACTTCGATGTCGAGCCAGGGCAGGATGCTGTCGGCGACCCGCAGGGTCTTGAACGCGGCCTCCTTGGCCGCGATCCGGCCGCACACGGCGAGGACGTTGATGCCGTCGGCCGTCCGGCAGTCGGCGAGCTCGCCCTCGGTGAGCAGCCGGGCGAGGAAGGGCTCGCCGTGCTCGCCGATCAGCTCGCGGACCCGCCCGGCCGAGACGATGTCCATGCCGAGGTTCGCCCAGCCGGCGGGGGGCCCGGGCTCCGCGGCGGCGGTCATCTCAGACCGCCCTACCGGCCTGCCGGGCGGCCTGCTCGACGGCGGCGGTGGCCGCCTCCCAGCTGCCGTGCCGGCGGGTCAGGGCGGAGAGCCAGCGCTCCAGCCCGAAGGCGGCGCAACTGGTGAAGGCGGCTTCGCCGGTGCCGGCCACGGTGATGCCGCAGCGCTCGCCGAAGAAGTTGCGGTGCACGTTGACGGAGGCGATGGCCAGGCCGTCGTACAGGAACTCCCACTTGACCGGCGAGAGTTGCTGGAGCAGCAGGCGGGTGCCGCCGCGGTCGTAGAACGGGTCGGTGGCGACCTCCTTGCCCAGCGGCAGGTCGAGCGCCTCGGCGAAGGCGGTGATCCGCTCGGTGAAGGCGGCCAGGTGGGCCTCGGCGTGCTCGCGCGAGCCGAGGGCGATCACCTCGCGCATGTGGAAGCCGAGGACGCGGCGCAGGTCGTGGTACTCGGTCTCCTTGCGGAAGCACCGGCCGACCACGGTGACCAGGGTGCCGTCGGCGACCTCGGTGCCCGCGTGGTCCAGGTAGACCGCGTAGCAGGCGGCGGACGGCAGGGCGAGCGCGCCGGGCTCCAGGGCCTGCCGGGGGAAGGACCCGGTGGCGGGGTCGAAGGGGTGCTCGGCCCGCCGGTCGAGGTCGAGCGGGCTGGCGAGGATCGCCTGGTGCGGGAAGTTGTCGAAGTAGTCGAGCCGGGCCAGGTCGGCGGCGGGCAGCAGCGCGGGCATGGTGAGCGGCGCGGCCCCGGCCTGGACGCCCCAGCCGGCGAAGGTGTCGTCCAGCAGGCGCAGCAGGGCGGTGGCCTCGGGCCCGAGGGCGAACAGGCCGCCCTGGTCCGCCGCGCGGAGCGGTGGTGCTTCGGTGGGACTCATCGGTACCTCGTGGGGTCTCGGTGGTCGGGACGAACAGGGGTGGACGGAGACGAACAGGGGTGGACGGAGACGGACGGGGGTGAACGGGGAGGGACGGAGACGGACAAGGGTGAGCGGGGACGGACGGGGTGGAATCGTGCTCCCCGCGAGGGGATCGAGGCCGGCGTCAGCCGACCGGCAGGGTGTCGTCGGTGAACAGGCCGATCTTGCGGAAGAAGGCCATCGGCTTGCGGATCACCCGGCGCTCGGCGACTCGCCGGGCCGGGTCGGCCAGGACGGCGGCGCGCAGGCCCAGCGGGTCGGCGATCCCGGCATCGCGGTAGACCTCGGGGTTGTAGAAGGAGTTGACGCTGAAGACGATGTACCGCTTGAGGTACGCCTCGACCTCGCGCAGCCGGTCCTCGTCGACCCGCTCGCGCATCAACCCGTAGAGGTGGGATACCAGTTCGCGGCCGAAGGCGATGTGCCGGGACTCGTCCTGGTGGTGGATCGCGTTGACCTGGCGGATGGTGCGGCAGAGCCGCTCGTCCTGCCCCATCGCCATGTTGTAGTGGTCGACCATCTCCTCGAAGAACAGGATGCGGGCGAACACCAGGAAGTTCTCCACCTCCGGCTCGTACAGCGGCGCGGGCCCGAGGGCGGCGACCACCGGCGGCCGGTAGATCTTCCGGCCGTAGCGCAGGCAGAACTCGGCGAAGAACCACATGTGTTCGTTCTCTTCGCCGATGAAGTGGTGGAAGAAGTCCGAGGGGGCCTCGAAGCCCGGCTGGTGGATCCGGTTGACCACCTCCATCAGGAGTTCGCGGATGCCGTGCACGTTGAGGCTGTAGAAGTTGATGCTCTCCCACTTGGACAGCCGCTGGAGGGTGGCCTCGTCCAGTCGCTCCGCCTGGGCGGTGCCGGCCACCGAGATCAGCTCGGGGCTCATCCACCACTGGTCCTCGTCCAGGTGGTCGGCCCAGTCGAAGCGCTGGTACGGGTTGTAGTAGTCCTCGATGGCCTTCTCGGTGAGCCGGTCGAGGAGTTCACGGAACCGGTCGGTGACATCGGGTCGGGGCACGGTGGTCATGGTGCGGCCTCCTTCTGGGCTCGGGTCTCAGCGGCGCGCCTGGTAGACCGCGCTGACGGCGGTCTCGGCGGCGCGGCGCCAGCGGGTGAAGCCGGCCTCCTCGGCGATGGCGCGCAGCGCCTGCTCGCCGGAGTGGTTGCCGAGCGCGTGCGGGCCCTGCTGAGCGGCGGCCACCGGCAGGCACATCACGGCGGACAGGCTCATGAACATCCGTCCGGCCGGGTTGCGGTTGTCGGCGAGCACGGCGCGGGCGTTGGGCTCGACGATCATCCAGACGCCGTCCTCGGCCAGCGCCCGGTGCGCCCAGCGGGCGGCCGGGACGGGGTGGCCCAGGTCGTGCAGCACGTTGAAGTAGCTGACCAGGTCGTAGTCCCGGCCGGGGAAGGCGTCGGCGGGGGCGACCTCGAAGCGCACCCGGTCGGCGAGGCCGGCCCGGCGGGCCAGTTCGCGGGCGTGCTCGATGGCGGCGGCGGAGTAGTCGAAGCCGGTGAACTCGGCGTCCGGGAAGGCCTCGGCCATGATCAGGGTCGAGTGGCCGACCCCGCAGCCGACGTCGGCGACCTTGCCGCCGGCCCGCAGCCGGTCGGCGACGCCGTCCAGCGCGGGCAGCCAGTGCCGGACGAGGTTCGCCCGGTAGCCGGGCAGGAAGAAGGCGCCCATGCCGGTGTCCAGCGCGTCGTCGTGGTCGGACCACTCGACGCCGCCGCCCTCGCGGTAGGCGCGCACCAGCTGGTCCTCGGTGGCGTAGAGGGCCTTGAGGGCGGTGAAGAAGGCGGCGACGTAGGCCGGGTCGTCCTCGTCGGCGAGGACGGCGGCGTGCTCCTCGGGCAGCCGGAAGGTGTCCTGCCCGGCGTCGTGCTCCAGGTAGTCGGCGCTGGTCTGGGCGTGCAGCCACTCGGTGGCGTAGCGCTCGTCCAGGCCGGTGCGGACGGCGAACTCCTTGGCGGTGAGCGGGCCGGCGCCGGACAGTTCCCGGTACAGGCCGAGGCGCTCGCCGAGGGCGACGGTCAGGCCTCGGACGGCCGCGGCGGCGTCGTCGATCACCCGGTCGCGGAAGGGGGTGGTCATGGGGGTACCTCCTGGCTCGGGGCCGGGTCAGGCCGGGTCGGCGGTGTACAGGAAGGAGCGCGGCACGCCCGGCACCTCGCGGGGCACCACCCGGTACGGCCAGCGGCCGAACTCGGCGCCTTCCTCGCCGGGTTGGCGCACCTCGCGGACCTGCCAGCCGCACTCGGCGAGGAACTGCTCGGGCTCGTCGGTGCCGAACCGCCAGGGCGCTCCGTCCTCGGCGAGGGCGTTCAGGAACGGCCGGGCCAGCGGGTTGATCAGCGAGATCCGGCTGGCGAAGTCGCCGAGCAGGACGGTCCCGGCGGCGGACAGCTCGCGGATGGTGCCGAGCAGCCGGCGCACGTCGTCCTCGGTGAGGAAGAAGCTCAGGCCCTCGACCACCCAGAGGGTGGGCCGGTCGGTGCGGTAGCCGGCCAGCAGCAGCAGTTCGGTCCACTCCCCCGCCAGGTCGACGGCCACCGGCCGCCGGGTGACGCCGCTCGGCGGCTCGGAGTTGTCCAGCAGCTGGTCCTTGGCCAACAGCAGGGCGGGGCGGTCGAGTTCGTAGACGGTGGTGTCATCGGCCCAGCAGTCGAGGCGGTACGGGCGGGTGTCCATGCCGGCGGCCACGAACACCACCTGGCGGATGCCTCGGTCGGCCACCGCCTTGGCGATCGCGCGGTCCAGGTAGCCGGTGCGGATCGCCAGGAACTCCACGGTGCCGGCGCCCGTGTAGCGGTCGAGCAGCTTGAAGCCGGTGTCGGCGGCGACCGTGCGGGCGTACGGGTCGACGAAGACGGCGTCCGGCCGTTCGGACTCCAGCGCTCGCGCGGCGGCCGTCCACTGGGCGGTTTTCGAGACTGCTTCCATGGGATGGGGCTCCTTCGGATTGACGGTCGGCGGGCGGGGGCCGGCTCCAGGGCTCGGTGGGCGGGCGTCAGGCCTGGGCGGGCGGGCGTCAGGCCGCGGTGACGGGCGGCGCGACGGGCCCCGGGTGCACCGGGTCCACCGAGAACGGCACGGCGGTCCGGGTCCGCCGGCGTTCGAAGATGCTGTGCAGGATCATGCTGAAGACCAACCGGCCCTCGCTGTCGACGAGTTCGCATCTCGGCTGGACGATCCCGGTGGTCGGCCGGCCGAGCGAGGGCGCGGCGCCGACCACCCGGACCCGGGCGGTCAGCACGTCGCCGGGCCGCACCGGCTGGTGGTAGCGGATCTCGTCCACGCCGGGCGAGCCGACGCAGGCGCTGTCGGCGAGCAGCCCGTCGACGTAACAGCGCATGAACAGTCCCGCCGTCTGCCAGCCGCTCGCGATGATCCCGCCGTACGGCGAGGCCTGCGCGCGGTCCTGGTCGACGTGGAAGGGCTGCGGGTCGTAGCGCTCCCCGAACGCGACGATCTCGTCCAAGGTCACGGTCACGGTGCCGAGTTCGAACACGTCGCCGGGCTTGAAGTCCTCGAAGTAGTACACGGATTTCCCCTGCCGTCGGCACCGGAGGCGGTCGGTCCGCACGGACCCGGCGCGGGCTGTCGAGACCCCCTCACGGTAGGCAGCCACCAATGATTTGGTCAATCCAAAAAAGCGACTATGTCAGAACAACTGCCGGGCGCCGCAGGCGGATCGGCTCCCGTGGGGCGCGGGCCCGCGCCGGGGACGCGGGTGGTCCGCACGGGCGGGAGGGCCGCGGGCGCCCTGGTCAGACCAGGCCGGACAGGGCCTGGGCGAGGTCGCGCCAGAGGTCCCCGGCGTCCTCGATCCCGACCGAGAGCCGGACCGTGCCCGGACCGATCCCGGCCTCCTTCAGCTGGGTGTCGCCCAGTTCCCGGTGCGAGGTGGAGGCCGGGTGGGTCACCAGGGTCTCCACGCCGCCGATCGACAGCGCCAGCCGGGCCAGCCGGACGGCGCCGATGAACCGCCGGCCCGCCTCCCGGCCGCCGGCCAGGTCGAAGGAGAGCATCCCGCCGTACCCGGCCAGCAGCCGGTCCGCCACGGCCCGGTCGGGGTGCCCGGCCAGGCCGGGCCAGCGCACCTCCGCCACCGCCGGGTGCGCGGCCAGCCGCTGCGCCAGCAGCGCCGCGTTCTCGCCGTGCTGGCGCATCCGCACCGCGAGCGTCTGGAGCCCGCGGATGGTCAGCCAGGCGGCGAACGGGTCCGGCGTGGCGCCGAGTTCGACCGCGCGGGTCCAGACCGTACGGTGCAGTTCCCGGTCCGCGAAGACCGCGATCCCGCCGAGCACGTCGCTGTGCCCGGCCAGGTACTTGGTGCTGGAGTGCACCACCACGTCCGCGCCGTGCCCGATCGGGCGGCACAGGATCGGCGAGGCCAGCGAGTTGTCCACCACGCCGAGCAGCCCGTGCGCGCGTCCGGCCGCGAGCAGCGCGGGCAGGTCGCAGACCCGGGTGGTCGGGTTGGCGATGGTCTCCAGCAGGAGCAGCCGGCTGGTCGGCCGCCGGGCCTCGGCGATCTCCTCCGGGCGCTCGGCGTCCAGGTAACTGGTCTCGATGCCGTACCGGCGGCCGAGGTCGGTCAGCACCGAATGGGTGCCGCCGTACAGGCACTTCTGGGCCAGCACGTGGTCACCCGGCTTCAGCAGCGACAGCAGCACGGCGCTCATCGCGCCCATCCCGGAGGAGCTGGCGATCGCCGCCGCGCCGCCCTCCAGTGCGGCCACCGACCGCTCCAGCGCGCGGACCGTCGGGTTGCCGCGCCGGGTGTAGACGAAGTCGCCGTCCGGCCCGGCCATCGCGGCGGCGATGGCGTCCGCGTCGTCGAAGGCGAAGCCGGTGGTCTGGTGGATCGGCACGCTCAGCGGGCCGGTGCGGCCCCGTCCGTCGGCCGCGTGCCGGGCGGCGGCGTGCACCACCAGGGTGCGGGGGTCGAGTTCGGGGGCGGTCTCCGGTGCGGCCGCGCCGGCGGCCGGTTCACGAGTCGTCATGGCGCCCAGGATGCGGCCGAACCGGGGGTCGAAGGCAAGGGGGTATCCCGAAATGCCCTGATGTCACATCCGAGTTGACAAGGTATTTGCCTCGGACTTTTACCGATACCCCACCCCCCTTCGGTTCTCGCCCCTCCCCCTCGGCGGGCCCACCGCCTACCATGACGGAGGATCATCGAACGCGAGGGCGACGAGGGCGAGGGGGCACCGGAGATGCGGCGCTTGGGGGAGCTCGAGGCGGAGATCATGGACCGACTCTGGTCCTGGGACGAGCCGACCACCGTCCGCAGACTCGTGGACGACCTCAACACCTGCCGCCCGATCGCCTACACCACCGTGATGACGGTGGCCGAGATCCTGTACCACAAGGGCCATCTGCGCCGCCGCAAGGCCCGCCGGGTCTGGCTGTACGAAACCGTGCGCAGCCGCGAGGAGTACACCGCCGCGCTGATGGCCGACGCCCTCACCGCCAGCACCGACCGCTCCACCGCCCTCGCCGCGTTCGCCGAGCAGATCACCCCCGAGGAGCGGCAGGCGCTGCGCGCCGCGCTGGAGGCACTGCTCTCCGAGCGCGCCGAATGACCGCCCTGGCGGCTTCCGTCCTCGCGCTGTACGCGGCGCTGGCCGGTGTGCTGCTGCCGGGCCGGCTCGCCCGGGCGGACTGGCCGCAGCGGGCGCCGGGCCTGGCGCTGGCCGCCTGGTTCGGGCTCGCGGCGACCTTCATCGTGGCCGTCGCGCTGACGGCCTACCACTTGGCCCTCGCCGGGCCCCGGGCGCACGCCCACGGTCTGCTGGCGCTGTTCGAGCCGGGGGCGCCACCCGCCGGAGCCGAGGGCCCGGCCGTGCTGGTGCCGGTCGCGCTCGCCGCGGCCTGGCCGCTCGCCCGGATCGCCGCCGCCTCCCGCCGGGCCCGCCGCGACCGGGCCGAGCACCTGGACCGGCTCGCCCTCGCCGGCCGGGCCGACCCGGCGCTCGGCGCGGTGCTGCTGGACCACCCGGCGCCGGTCGCGTACTGCCTGCGCCGGGGGCCGGTGGTGATCAGCAGCGGGGCGGTCGCCCGGCTGACGGACGGTCAGCTGCGCGCGGTGATCCGGCACGAGCGGGCCCACCTGGCCGGCCGCCACCACCTGCTGCTGGCGCTCGGCGCCGGACTCGCCGACGCCTTCCGCCGGTTGCCGCTCGGGCGGGCCCTGCGCACCCAGGTCGCACCGCTGCTGGAGATGCTGGCGGACGACCGGGCGGCCCGCGGCTGCCGGCCCGAGGACCTCGCGGCGGCGATGTGCGAGGTGGGCTCGCTGCGCCCCTCCCCCGCCACCCTGCCGGCCGGCGGCGGGGCGCGCACCCTGCTGCGGATGCGCCGGCTGCTGCGGCCGGCGCCCCGACTGCGGCCGGTGGCCCGGCTGGTGACGGTGACGCTGATCGCCCTGGGGCCCCTGGTCCCGTACCTGCTCACCTGCGGGCCCACACCGGGCTGAGGCCGCCCTCCGGAAGTGCCCGGGGCCGGGTTCCGGCTACCCGGTTCAGTACCCTGGGGGGGTATGGTATGTTCAAAGTGAAACAGCCGCCCGGGCAGCCCGGCCGGTGCGGACACTCACGACAGGAGCACACCCATGAGCGAGACCACCGTCACCGTCGAGTCCGCCGCCACCGAGGCCCCCTCCTCCTGCTGCGGCTCGTGCGGCACCAACGCCGCCGCGGCCCCGGCCGCCGAGTCCGCCCAGACCTCGGTCTTCCAGGTCAAGGGCATGACCTGTGGCCACTGCGTCAGCTCGGTGACCGCCGAGCTGAAGAAGCTGGACGGCGTCGACGACGTCGCCGTGGACCTCGCCACCGGCCAGGTCACCGTCGGCAGCACCCGGGCACTGGCCGACTCCGACGTGGCCGCCGCCATCGACGAGGCCGGCTACGACCTGATCGGCCGCGTCGAGGGCTGACCGGCAGCCTCGCCCGGGCGGGCGGCACCCCCGCCCGTCCGGGCCGGCTCCGCCCCTCACGCGCCCCGGTAGAGTGAGACCACTCCTCACCGCACAGGAACCGGAGACGGCCATGGCCAGCTACAGCTCCCACAAGGACGACTTCCTCAAGCGGCTCCGCCGCGTCGAGGGCCAGATCCGTGGCCTCCAGCGCATGGTCGAACAGGACACCTACTGCATCGACGTCCTGACCCAGGTATCCGCCGCCAGCCGCGCCCTCCAGTCCTTCGCCCTTCAGCTCCTGGACGAGCACATCGAGTGCTGCGTCCGGGACGCCATCGCCGAGGGCGGCCAGGAGGCGAACGGCAAGATCCGCGAGGCCAACCAGGCCATCGCCCGTCTCGTCCGCTCCTGAGCGACACGGCGGGGACGGCACCCACGCACAGCACGGGAAGCCCTCCGCTGGCAGCTGCCACCGGAGGGC
>NZ_JBHUAF010000355.1:0-9093 GCF_042789895.1 Kitasatospora sp. NPDC056783 | reverse complement strand
CCCCATTGGGGAGCCCGGCCTCTCGTCGTCGGGCCGGGGCCGTCAGGCGTCGACCAGCTGCTCGCTGGGCAGCTCGACGTGGGCGCCCAGGTCGCGCAGCTTGTCCATGAAGTTCTCGTAGCCGCGGTTGATCAGGTCGATGCCGTGCACGGTCGAGGTGCCCTCGGCCGCCAGCGCCGCGATCAGGTACGAGAAGCCGCCGCGCAGGTCCGGGATGACCAGCTCGGAGCCGATCAGCTTGGAGGGGCCGGAGACGACCGCGGAGTGCAGGAAGTTGCGGGCGCCGAAGCGGCACGGGGTGCCGCCCAGGCACTCGCGGTAGAGCTGGATGTGGGCGCCCATCTGGTTCAGCGCGCCGGTGAAGCCGAGCCGCGACTCGTACACCGTCTCGTGGATGATGGACAGCCCGGTGGCCTGGGTCAGCGCGACCACCAGCGGCTGCTGCCAGTCGGTCTGGAAGCCCGGGTGCACGTCGGTCTCCAGGGCGATCGCCTTGAGCTCGCCGCCCGGGTGCCAGAAGCGGATGCCCTCGTCGTCCACCTCGAAGGCGCCGCCGACCTTCCGGAAGGTGTTGAGGAAGGTCATCATCTCCAGCTGGCGGGCGCCGCGGACGTAGATGTCGCCCTTGGTGGCCAGCGCCGCACAGGCCCAGGAGGCCGCCTCCAGGCGGTCCGGCAGCGCGCGGTGGGTGTAGCCGTTCAGCTCGTCCACACCGGTGATCAGGATGGTGCGGTCGGTGCCCAGGGTGATGATCGCGCCCATCTTCTGCAGCACGCAGATCAGGTCGACGATCTCCGGCTCGATGGCCGCGTTGCGCAGCTCGGTGACGCCCTCGGCGAGGACGGCCGTGAGCAGCACCTGCTCGGTCGCGCCGACCGACGGGTAGGGCAGCTCGATCTTGGTGCCGCGCAGCCGCTGCGCGGCGACCAGGTAGGTGCCCTGCGGGTGCTTCTCGATGGACGCGCCGAACTGGCGCAGCACCTCGAAGTGGAAGTCGACCGGACGGCCGCCGATGTCGCAGCCGCCCAGGCCCGGGATGAAGGCGTGGCCGAGGCGGTGCAGCAGCGGGCCGCAGAACAGGATCGGGATCCGGGAGGAGCCCGCGTGGGCGTCGATGTCGGCGACATTGGCGCTCTCGACGTGCGAGGGGTCGAGGATCAGCTCGCCGTCCTCGTCGCCGGCGCGCACGGTCACGCCGTGCAGCTGGAGCAGGCCGCGGACCACCTTGACGTCGCGGATGTCCGGGACGTTGCGCAGTCTGCTGGGCCCCTGGCCGAGGAGGGCGGCGACCATGGCCTTGGGCACCAGGTTCTTCGCACCGCGGACGCGGATCTCGCCTTCGAGGGGGTTTCCGCCGTGGACCAGCAGGACGTCGTCGGTCATCGTTCTCGCAATCCGGGGTGCCAGAGGAGTCGGGGGGAGGGCTCCGGGAGAGAGCCGGTGGTGGACCGGTCGTAAACGGGCGCGTTCGGGCCCCCGGCGAAACCGAGTCGGCACCGTAAAGGGCGTCCACCAGACGTAGATGGTAGTAGGCGCGCCGTCGGTTCCCGTGAGCCTCTCCCGTGATGGTGCTCTCTCGGGGCCCGCGGGCGCCCGTTGGTGCGGCCGTACGGGTGTTCGTGGGGCGGGGAGGTTTCCGGGTGTTGCGGTGTCCGGGCGGTGCCGTTCTGCGGGATCATGTGGGCATGACGGCGGCCCATTCGCACGGAGGCCGGTCCCACACCGGCCGTCTGATCGTCGCGACGCCCCTGCTCACCGACCCGAACTTCGCACGGGCGGTGGTGCTGCTCCTCGACCACGACGTCGAGGGGGCGCTCGGCGTGGTCCTCAACCGGCCGACGCCGGTCGAGGTGGGCAGTGTGCTGGACGGCTGGAACAGACTCGTCGGACAGCCGGCGGTGGTGTTCCAGGGCGGCCCGGTCGCGCTGGACTCCGCCCTCGGCCTCGCCGTGGCGCCGGGGGAGCCGGGCACCGGCGAGCCGCTCGGCTGGCGTCGGGTGCACGGCGCGATCGGCCTGGTCGACCTGGAGGCGCCGCCCGAGGTGCTGGCCGGCGAGCTGGGCAGCCTGCGGATCTTCGCCGGGTACGCCGGCTGGTCGCCGGGGCAGCTGGAGGCGGAGCTGGAGAGCGGCGCCTGGTACCTGGTGGACTGCGAGCCCGGGGACGTCTCCAGCCCCGAGCCGGAGCGGCTGTGGCGCTCGGTGCTGCGCCGCCAGCGCGGCCCGCTCGCCCTGCTGGCGACCTATCCGGACGACCCGACGATGAACTGAGCCACCGGCCCGGCGGCGCGACACTGGCCGGGTTTCCGGGGGCGCCCATAGACTTGGCACCCATGAGCACTCTTGAGCCCGAGCGCGGCCTCGGCACCGGCACCCTGGTCGAGCCCGTCCCGCAGGTGTCCCACGGGGACGGCGACCACGAGCGCTTCGCGCACTACGTCCAGAAGGACAAGATCATGGAGAGCGCGCTCTCCGGGTCTCCCGTGGTCGCGCTCTGCGGCAAGGTGTGGGTGCCCGGGCGCGACCCGAAGAAGTACCCGGTCTGCCCGATGTGCAAGGAGATCTACGACGGCATCGGCAAGCCGCAGGGCGGCGACGGCGAGAACAAGTAGTCCCGCCTCCGCGCAACGCCGTTTTGCATAGCACCGCGTTTCAGGGGTGGTCTATGCCAATCGTTCAGGGCGTGGGCAGGATGTCGGAATGGACCTCATTCCCGCGCCTTCGAGTGCCGTCCGCCGCCCGGACGAGGACTATCCGCTCGACGCCGCCACCACGCTGACCGCCTCCCCCGCGCTGGCCGACGCCGAGCGCTGGCTGCGGACCACCCTGTCCGCCGCCACCGGGCTGCCGCTGGGCCCGGGCCGGCCGGGCGGGGGCATCGAGCTGGTCCAGGACGGGACGCTGGCCGCCGAGGCGTACCGGATCACGGTGCGCCCCGGCCACGCCCTGATCGCCGCGGGCGGCCCGGCCGGGGCGCTGTGGGGCGCGCAGACGCTGCGCCAGCTGCTCGGGCCGGACGCCTACCGCCGCTCGCCGCTGCGCCACGACGGCTGGGTGCTGCCCGGCGCCGACATCGAGGACGCCCCCCGGTTCGGCTGGCGCGGCGCGCTGCTCGACGTCGCCCGGCACTTCCTGCCCAAGTCGGACGTGCTCCGCTTCGTCGACCTGCTGGCCGCGCACAAGCTCAACGTGCTGCACCTGCACCTGACCGACGACCAGGGCTGGCGGGTGGAGATCAAGCGCTACCCGCGGCTGACCGAGCGCGGCGCCTGGCGCGACCGCTCGATGGTCGGCTACCGGGCCGGGCAGCGCCGCGACGACCGTCCGCACGGCGGCTACTACACCCAGGAGGACCTGCGCGAGATCGTCGCCTACGCGGCCGCGCGCGGGGTCACCGTCGTCCCGGAGATCGACCTGCCCGGCCACACCCAGGCCGCCGTCGCCGCCTACCCCGAGCTGGGCAACACCGACGTGGTGGACACCTCCGCGCTCGGGGTCTGGACCGACTGGGGGGTGAGCCACAACGTGCTCAACGCCTCCGAGGAGACCCTGCGCTTCTTCGAGGGCGTGCTGGAGGAGGTCCTGGAGCTCTTCCCGTCCGAGTTCGTCCACCTCGGCGGCGACGAGTGCCCCAAGGAGCAGTGGAAGGACAGTGCCGCCGCCCAGGCGCGGATCCGCGAGCTGGGCCTGGCCAACGAGGACGAGCTGCAGAGCCACCTCATCCGGCACTTCGACCGCTGGCTGGCCGAGCGCGGCCGCCGGCTGATCGGCTGGGACGAGATCCTGGAGGGCGGCCTGGCGCCGGGCGCCGCGGTCTCCTCCTGGCGTGGCTTCGGCGGCGGGATCGCCGCGGCGAAGGCCGGGCACGACGTGGTGATGTGCCCCGAGCAGCACGTCTACTTCGACCACCGGCAGGCGGACGGCCCGGACGAGCCGATCCCGGTCGGCTTCGTGCGCACCCTGGAGGACGTCTACCGGTTCGAGCCGGTCCCGAAGCAGCTGGACGAGGCGGCCGCCCGGCACGTGATCGGCACCCAGGCGAACCTGTGGAGCGAGTTCATGGACAGCGCCCGGGACATCGACTACCGGGCCTTCCCCCGGCTGGTCGCCTTCGCCGAGGTCGCCTGGTCCGAGCTGCCCGCCGAGCCGGCCGAGCGGGACTTCGCCGGCTTCGAGGGGCGGCTGACGACGCACCTGGAGGCGCTGGACGCGCTCGGCGTCGAGTACCGCCCGGCCGACGGTCCGCACCCGTGGCAGCGCCGGCCCGGGGTGCTCGGCCGCCCGATCGAGGGGCTGCCGCCGGTGCGCTGACCGGTGTGTTGGTCGTACTCACCGGGAACTTCTGAGCGGTCGTCCGACGTCAAGAACTGATGAACATCTGTCCCGGCCCGGAGCGGGCCGGGGCGGATACCGCCCGGTATCGGTCCCAATCGGGCAGTCCCGTTCACCGGTCCCGAAATGATCATCGAGCATTGTGTGCCAGAGTTGCCCAACCCGGCCCGATCGCCCGTACCCTACGGGCCAGGCCGGGCTGCTGACGCAGGACAGCACGGCCGAAGGCCGTGCGGGCGGCAGGCGATCGATGAGCAAGTGGAGCACGGTGGGACCCAGGTGAACCGGACGATCATGCTGCCGGCCTCCCTCGACGAGGCCGTCGACGCGCTGGCCGCCGCCCCGGCCGCGGTACCGGTGGCCGGAGCCACCGACCTGATGGAAGCCGTCAACGCCGGACGGCTGCGCCCCGCCGCCCTGGTCGGTCTCGGCCGGATCACCGAACTGCGCGGCTGGCGCTACGAGGACGGCGGCACCGCCGTGCTCGGGGCCGGACTCACCCACGCCAGGATGGACCGCCCCGACTTCGCCGCGCTCATCCCCGCCCTCGCCGACGCCGCCCGGACCGCAGGCCCGCCGCAGGTCCGCAACGTCGGCACCCTCGGCGGAAACATCGTCACCGCCGCGCCGGCCGGCGACACCCTCCCGGTGCTCACCGCGCTGGAGGCCGCCGTCACCCTCACGAGGGCCGGGGGCAGCCGCGAGGTGCCGGTCAGTCACCTGCTCACCGGACTCGACCCGGTGCGCCCCGGCGAACTGCTCACCTGGGTGCGCGTCCCGCTGCTGCACGCCCCGCAGGTCTTCCTCAAGGCCACCGGCCGCAGCGGCCCGGCCCGCGCCACCGCCTCCGTCGCCCTCGTCCTCGACCCGGCCCGGCGCTCGGTGCGCTGCGCCGTCGGGGCCGTCGCGCCGGTGCCGCTGCGCCCGCTGGAGGCCGAGGCCTGGGTGGCCGGCTGCATCGACTGGGACGGCAGCCGGGAGATCGACCCGGTCGCGGCCGCCGCCTTCGGCGAGTACGTGGCCACCGCCTGCGTCCCCGACAACTACGGTGCCGAGGGTGCCTGGGAAGCCGTGACCGAGGGGCCGACCGCGGCCGCCGTCCGGCTGCGGCGTACCGTATCGGTGCTGGCCCGACGGGCACTGGGAAGGGTGCTGAAGTGACCACAGACCCCATCGAGACCCTCGACGCCGACCCGCTCGGCCTCTCCCCGCAGGTCAGCCGCGAGCTGCGCCCGTGCGCCTCGTACACGCTGCGGGTCAACGGTTTCGAACGGCCCGTCACCGACGCCTGGATCGGCGAGAGCCTGCTCTACGTGCTGCGCGAGCGGCTCGGCCTGGCCGGCGCCAAGGACGGCTGCGAGCAGGGCGAGTGCGGGGCCTGCTCGGTGCAGGTGGACGGCCAGCTGGTGGCCGGCTGCCTGGTGCCCGCCGCGCTGGCCGCCGACAGCGAGATCAACACCGTCGAGGGCCTGTCGGCCGCCGGTGGCGCGAGCGACGTCCAGCAGGCACTGGCCACCTCCGGCGCCGTGCAGTGCGGCTACTGCACCCCCGGCATGGCGATGGCGGTGCACGACCTGCTCCAGCGCAACCACCGGCCCACCGAGGTCGAGGCCCGCCAGGCACTCTGCGGCAACCTCTGCCGCTGCACCGGCTACCGGGGCGTGCTGGCCGCCGTCCAGACCGTCGCGGACGCCCGCGCGCTGGAGGCGGAGGAGGCGGAGGCCGCCGCCGCGCAGGCCGCCGCGGCCGGGGCCGCCGCCCAGGCACCGGCCGAGCCGCTCGGGGAACAGCCCGCCGTCGAGGTGCCGCTCGCCGAGGTGCCGGTGGCGGGCCCCGCCGATCCCGGGCAGGCCGTCGAACCGCCGGTCTACACCGACGCCGAGGCCTGGATCGAACACGTCCCGCAGCAGCACACCGAGCAGCAGCCGCCCGTCCGGCAGCCCGCCGCGCCGCAGGGCATCGAGCCCACCCCGGTCGGGATGCCGTACGGCGACCCCCAGGGCGGCTACGACTCCGGCGTGTACGACACCACCGTGCTGGCCCCGATCCGGGACGCGATCCCCGCCCAGGCCACCGACGACCAGGTGTACTACCCGTCGCAGGGCTACCCCGAGCAGCCGTACCAGGCCACCCCCGCGCACGGCACCTACCTGCCCTACCCGGACGGCCACCAGCAGCAGAACGGCTACGACACCGGGTACGACGCCCCCGTCTACCAGTCCACCCCCGCGCACGGCACCCCGCTGCCCGGGGCGGCCTTCGACGGCACGCCCCCGCACGGCACCCCGTACGCCGCCCCGCACCCGCACGGTGCCCCGCACCCGCACGGTGCCCCGCACCCGCACGGTGCCCCGGCCGAGGGCGGCGCCCCGGCCGGCGCCCCGTACGGGGCCACCCCCGCCCACGGCATCCGGCTCCCCGAGGACGACCACGCATCATGACGTCGCCTACCGACATCGGCGCAGCACTCCAGCAGGACGCCGGCGAGGGCGGCGCGCCGGAGCCGATCGGCCTGGGCAGCTCCCCGCTGCGCGGCGACGCGCTGCCCAAGGCGCTCGGCATCTACCCGTACGCGGCCGACCTCTGGGCCGAGGGGCTGCTGTGGGGCGCGGTGCTGCGCTCGCCGCACCCGCACGCCCGGATCCGCGGCATCGACACCTCGGCCGCGCTGGCGCTGCCCGGCGTGCACGCCGTGGTCACCGCCGCCGACCTGCCGCCCGGCCCGGACGGCACCTCCGACGGCGCCCCGGCCGGACCGATCGTCGCCGACCGGCCGGTGCTGGCCGCCGGCGTGGTGCGCCACCACGGCGAGCCGATCGCGGCGGTGGCCGCCGACCACCCGGACACCGCCCGGCTGGCGGTCGGGCTGATCTCGGTCGACTACGAGCCGTTGGAGGCCGTCACCGACCCCGAGCAGGCCTTCACCGCGCCGCCGCTGCACCCGGACGGCAACCTCTTCCGCCACCTGCCGCTGCGCACCGGGGACCCGGACGCCGTCGGCGAGATCGTCGTCGAGGGGCTCTACCAGGTCGGCCGGCAGGACCCGGCCCCGCTGGGCGCCGAGGCCGGGCTGGCCGTGCCGCGCCCGGACGGCGGCGTCGAACTGCACCTGTCCTCCACCGACCCGCACGGCGACCGCGACCGCACCGCCGCCTGCCTCGGACTGGAGCCGGACCGGGTCCGGCTGGTGGCCACCGGCGTGCCGGGCGCCACCACCGACCGCGAGGACCTGTCCTTCCAGGTGACCCTGGCGCTGCTGGCGCTGCGCACCGGCCGCCCGGTGAAGATGACGCTCACCCGCGAGGAGTCCTTCCACACCCACACCTCGCGTCACCCCGCGCTGCTGCGCTACCGCCACCACGCCGACGCCGAGGGCACCCTGGTGAAGGTCGAGGCGCAGATCCTGCTGGACGGCGGAGCCTACGCGGACGTCTCCGCCGAGGCACTGGCCGCCGCGACGGCCTTCTCGGTCGGTCCGTACGTCTGCCCGAACGTCTTCGTGGACGCCTGGGCGGTGCGCACCAACAACCCGCCGGCCGGCCGGATGCGCGGCGAGGGCGCGCTGCAGGCCTGCTTCGCCTACGAGTCGCAGCTGGACCAGCTGGCCGCCCGGATCGGTGTGGACCCGGTGGAGATCCGCCGCCGCAACGCGATGTCGACCGGTGACCCGCTGCCCACCGGACAGGCCGTCACCTGCCCCGCGCCGGTGCGCGCGCTGCTGGACGCGGTCGCCGCCGAGCCGCTGCCGGCCCTGCCGGTGGACGACCCGGACGCCGAGTGGCTGCTGCCCGGCGGGCCCGGCGGCGCGGGTGACCCGGCAGCCGTGCGGCGCGGCATCGGCTACGCCGTCGGCATGGTGCACATGCTGGGCGCCGAGGGCGAGGACGAGGTCTCCACCGCGACCGTGCGGGTCAGCGGGGACCACGCCACGGTGATCTGCGCGGCGGTCGACGCCGGGCAGGGCTTCGCCACGCTGGCCCGGCAGATCGTGCAGACGGTGCTGGGCGTCAGCGAGGTCTACATCGCGCCGGCCGACAGCGACCAGTCGATCGCCGGGCCGTCCGCCCGGGGCCGGCACACCTGGGTCTCCGGCGGGGCCGTCGAGCGGGCCGCGCTGATGGTCCGCCACCAGCTGCTGCAGCCGATCGCGGCGAACTTCGGGATGTCGGTGGAACTGCTCCAGATCTCCGACGGCAAGATCACCTCGTACGACGGGGTGCTCGGCATGCCGGTCGCCGAGGCGCTGGAGGGCAAGGAGCTGTGGGCCACGGCGCAGTGCCGCCCGCACCCCACCGAGCCGCTGGACGAGTCCGGGCAGGGCGACGCCTTCGTCTCCATCTCGTTCTGCGCGATGCGCGCGGTGGTGGACGTGGACATCGAACTGGGCGCGGTGCGGGTGGTCGAGATGACGGTCGCCCAGGACGTCGGCCGGGCGCTGAACCCGCGGCAGATCGAGGACCGGATCGAGGCGGGGGTGGCCCAGGGAGTGGGCCTGGCACTGCTGGAGGACCTGCGCACCGACGGCGGGGTGCTGCGCAACCCCTCGCTCACCGGCTACCGGCTGCCCACCTCGCTGGACACCCCGGAGGTGCGGATCGCCGCGCTGCTGGAGGAGCGAGACGTGGTGGCCCCGTTCGGCGCCAAGGCGGTCGGCGCCGTGCCCGCGGTGGTCGCCCCGGCGGCCGTCGCCGCGGCCGTGCGCGCCGCCACCGGCCTGCCGGTGGGCCGGCTGCCGATCCGGGCGGAGGACGCCGTCACGGTC
>NZ_JBHUAF010000354.1:0-9119 GCF_042789895.1 Kitasatospora sp. NPDC056783 | reverse complement strand
GGGCACGCGTGAGCCGTACCGGGCCGCCGGGGCGGCTCGGTACGGCTCGTCGGCGGGCGGTCAGGCCTTGCGGGCCAGCCCGCACCACATCGGCATCGGCCGCGGGCCCGCCTCGCCGGGCTCCGGCCGCCAGTCGGGCAGCTCGGCCACCCCGGGCTCGACCGGCTCCAGCCCGGCGAAGTAGAGGTCGGCGGTCTCCTGCCTGGTCCGGCGTACCACCGACTCCCCCCACTGCTGGTTGAGCAGTTCGAACGCCTCGTCCATCGCGGCGTCCTCACCGACCCGGGCGAACTGGGAGAAGGCGACGTGGCTGCCCGGGGGGACGGCGTCCACGATGCGCTTCATCAGCTCGGCCGGGCCCTGCTCGTCGGGGAAGAAGTGCAGGACGCCGAAGAGGATCACGCCGATCGGCCGGTCGAAGTCCAGCACGTCCCGCGCCTCGTCGAGGATCCGGTCCAGCTCCTTCATGTCGGCGTGCAGGTAGCGGACCTCGTCCTCGGGCAGGCCTGCCAGCAGGTGGCGGGCGTGCGCCACCACGACCGGGTCCTTGTCCACGTAGACGGTCCTGGCGTCCGGAACGACGCTCCGCGCCACCTCGTGGGTGTTGGCCATCGTGGGCAGGCCGGTGCCGATGTCGAGGAACTGCCGGACGCCGGCCTCGGCGGCCAGGTGGCGCACGATCCGGACCAGCGCGCCGCGCGCGGCCCGGATGTCCACCCGGACGTCGCCGCCCGGCCAGGACGCGAACGCGTACTCGGCGGCGGCACGGTCGGCCGCGAAGTTCGCGGTACCGCCGAGCATCAGGTCGAACACCCGCGAGACGTGCGGAACCTCGGGGTCGACCCCCGCGATCTTCCCGGATTCCGCGTTTTCTGCAGTCATCGCCGTTCCTTTCCGAAAGGCCGCGCACGAATCAGCGCGGACGTGTTTTCCCGGTGACCGGAGGATGCTGGAAGAAATTGTTCCAAGAGGGCCGTACGGCACCTACTCCGAGAATGCCCGGAGCCTTCCACGCGGAATGTCAGCCCGCGCGCAGCGCCTCGGCGATCCGCTCGCCGATCAGCACGGTGGTCAACGCGGTGTTGGCGCAGACCATGGACGGCATGACGGAGGCGTCGGCGGCGTACAGCCCGGCCACGCCCCGGACGGCGCCGAACTGGTCCACCACCGCGCCCGGGTCGTCGGCCGGCCCCATCCGCAGGGTGCCGGCCGGGTTGAAGGCCGTGTCCACGACGGTCTCGACGTACTCCCGGAGCAGTTCGTCGTCGTCGACGGTCCTCTGGTCCAGCCCGACGACCTTCCGGGCCCGCGCGCCGATCCCGGCCGAGTTCGCCAACCGCCAGCAGGTGCGGACCGCTTCCGCGAACAGGTCGTGGTCACGCCGGTCGCCGAGGTAGCCGAGGTCGATCCGCGGCGCGGTGCGCGGGTCCGCGGAGGCCAGGGTGATCCGGCCCCGGGAGTGCTGGCGACGGACCACCGCCATGATGCCGAACACCTCGTCGGTGCCGGCCGCGGCGCGCAGCCGGGGGAAGTGGTGGGTCAGGTTGAAGTGGTTGACCATCGCGTAGTACATGTCGTTGAAGCGCTCCGCTCCCCCGGCCCGCGCGGGCGCGGTGGTGCGCAGCACGATCTGGCCGGTGGAGGCGCTCGCGTCGGCCGTGCCGGGCCTGGGCGCCAGGAAGACGCCGATCCGCGGCTGGTCGACCAGGCCCTCGCCGACTCCCGGGAGGTCCGCGCGCACCGGGATGCCCAGCTCGGCCAGCCGGTCGGCCGGGCCGACGCCCGACCGCAGCAGGACGGCGGGCGAGCCGACCGCCCCCGCCGCGAGCACGACGCGCCGTGCCGTCAGGTCCCGTTCGGCGCCGCCCGCCAGGACCCGGACGCCGCGCGCGGCGCCGTCGCCGTCGATCAGGACCCGGTCGGCCAGGACGTCCGGGACGATGGTCAGGTTCGGGCGGGCGGCGGCGGGCCACAGGTACGCCATGGCGGTGGAGACCCGCTCGCGGGCGTCACGGCGGTTGGACGGGATCGGGCCGACGCCGGTGGACAGCGGGTGGTTGTGGTCGGCGGCGTACGGGTGGCCGGCCTCCAGGCAGCCGTCGAGGAAGAGCCGTTGCACGGTGGTGAGCTCCTCCGGGCGCCAGCGCCGGATCGGGATCGGGCCGCCGGTGCCGTGGAGCGGGTCGGTGCCGAAGTCGAGGTCGTCCTCGATCGCGCGCAGCCGGGGCAGCGCCTCCTCCCAGCTCCACGCCGGGTTGCCGAGGGCCGCCCACTCCGCGAAGTCGGCGGGGGTGGCGCGGATCATCACCGTGTTGCCGACGGCCGAGGAGCCACCGGTCACCCGGCCCTGCGGGAAGGCGGTGCGCCGGCTCGCGGTGAGCCTCGCGGACAGTCCCCAGCCGTGCCGGGCCAGCGACATCGCGTTGCCGTTCAGCAGGTCGTCCGGGGTCCGCTCGCGGGTGGCGTAGTGCGGGCCGGCCTCGATCAGCGCCACCCGCCGGGTGCCGTCCTCGCTGAGCCGGGCCGCGACCACGGCGCCCGCGGTGCCTCCGCCCACCACGATGTCGTCGAAGGAGTCTGAGGCGGCCATGCGTTTCCCCCCGGTCGGTACGGTCGAATTCCCGCACCGTATCGCCGGGGCCGCGGCGCGGACTTCTCACCGATTGCCGGAGCGGCCGTCCGGAATTCGCGCGGGGAATTCCCGGCCGGTGTTCCGGGGCGCCGGGCGCCCGGGTTCGGCATTCCTGGAGAAGTCCGTCCGGCGGACGGGGTGTGACGCTCGACGCGGGAGGTGTGCGCCGATGCGGATGACCGCGGATCAGCGGCGGGCGGTGGTGGTGCGGGTGGCGGTCGACGAGTTCGCCCGGGGTGGGTACCAGGGCACCTCGACGGTGGTGATCGCGGCCCGGGCCGGGGTGTCGCAGCCGTACCTGCTGCGGCTGTTCGCCGGGAAGCGCGAGGTGTTCCTGGCGGCCGCCGAGCACGCCACCACCCGCGCCGCCGAGGCCTTCACGGCCGCGGCCGAGGGCCTGGACGGCGCACCGGCGCTGCGGGCCGGCGAGCGGGCCTGGCGGCGCCTGCTCGGCACCGGGAGCGTCTTCGCCTTCCAGTGGCAGCTGCACGCGGCGGCCGCCTCGGATCCGGTGGTCCGCGAGGCGGCGGCCCGGCACTGGGAGCGGCTGTGGCGGGTGGTGGCGACGGCCACCGGCCTGCCCGGTCCGGCCTTGGCGGGGTTCTTCGGCCGGGTGCTGCTGCTGAGCACCGTCACCGCGCTGCGCCCGGGGCCGCCGCGCCCGGCCGGGGCTCCGGTCACCACCGGGCGGGCACCCAGCGCGCGTGGAACCCGTGCGGCACCCGCTCCGGCAGCGGCACCACCGCGACCGGCGGGCCGGTGAAGTCCGCGGTGTCCAGGACGACCAGTTCGCCGCGGTCGGTGACGGGGTCGTACACCAGGGTCACCAGCCAGCCGTCGGCCTCGGGGGCCAGCGCGTCGCGCGGGACGAAGACGGGTTCGCCGCTCTGCCGCCCGCCGGTGAAGGCGTGCCGGTCGGTGCGGCCGGCGACGAGGTCGTGCCGCAGCAGTGCCGGACCGCACAGCGCCGCGCCCTGGTCCGGGGCGAGTTCGACGGTGAAGGCGTAGCGGTACGGCAGGCCGGTGCGCCGTTCGTCGATGCGCGGGAACTCCTGGGTCCGGCCGTCGAGCCGGTGTTCGACCACGGCGCCCTCGCGGGGGTCCAGGATCCACCGCCACAGGGTGGGCGCGGACTCGCTGGGGTGCAGCCGGTCGCGGTCGAAGGCCCGTTCGTGGCGGATCACGTCCACGGTGATCCGGCCGTCGGCGTCCTCGAAGGCGTTGACGGGGTGGAACACGAAGCAGGGCAGGACGTCGAGCCACAGGACCGGGGCTCCCGGCCGGTCACGGGGGACGATGCCGATCCGGGCGTCACGGTCGGGCTGCCAGGTGTAGGGCACCGGTGAGCCGGCCCGGGCCTCGGCGGGGTCGTGGGCGACCGGCAGGTCGAACAGGATCGTGTGGCGTTCGGTGAGCGCGAAGGCGTGCATCCAGGGGCGGCCCTTGACCGGCACCGGCTGCGCGGCGCGGACCCGTCCTCCGACGTCGACGGTGAGCAGGACGGCCTTGTCGCCGGCCGGTTCGACGGCGACGGCGTGGAGTTCCCCGGTCAGCGGGTCGGTGAGCGGGTGGGCGCAGAACCCGCCGGGCAGGGTCGCGTCGAAGTCGGTGCGGGCGAGGGTGCGCAGTTCGGGGTCGAGGACGAGCGGCAGGGCGCCGCCGTCGGTGACGGCCAGGGTGCGGCCGGCGTGGTGGACGAGGTTGGCGTTGACGTTGTCGTCGAGGCCGCGGCGCGGGCCGGGGGTGGGCAGTTCGCCCAGTTCGCGGCTGACGGTGTCGCCGCGCAGCCAGCGGTTGCGGTACCAGTGGGCGCGGCCGCCGCCGAGGCGCACGCCGTGCACCATGCCGGCGCCGGCGAAGGCGTGCCGCAGGGCCGGGTCGTGGACGCCGCGGGCGTTGGGGCCGATCCGCAGGAAGGTGCCGTCCAGTCCCGGCGGCAGGGTGCCGCGGACGGTCAGGTCGGTGTGCTCGGTCTCGGCGGGCACCGGCCGGTAGCCGGGTCCGAGCAGGTGCACCGTGCTGTGCGGGACCCGGTCGGCGATGCGGCGCGCGAGCGGTTCGGCGCCGGACAGGTGACTCGTCGGCGTGTGACCAGTGGTACGAGGCATGGCCGCCCCTCCATCGATAGCACCGTTACATAACACTGTCATAGACGAGGTTCACAGGCGGCTGACATACTGTCAAGGGTGAGTCCACGGCGAGTTGACCCGAATCTCGGCACCCAGCTGATCGAGGCCGCGGCGAAGCTGCTCAGCGAGGAGGGGCCCGCCGCGCTGTCCACCCGCAAACTGGCGGCGACCGTGGGCACCTCGACCATGGCCGTCTACACGCACTTCGGCGGCATGGACGACCTGGTGCGGGCGGTGGTCCGCGAAGGCTTCACGCTGCTCAACCGGAGGCTGGAGGCGGTCGAGCAGAGCGACGACCCGGTCGCCGACGTGGTCACGCTCGGCTGGGCCTACCGGGCCAACGCCCGCGAGCACCGGCACCTCTACAACGTCATGTTCGGCGGCTCCGGCCTCAGCGGATTCTCACTCACCGACGACGACCGGCAGCACGGCCGCTACACCCTGGCCGCCCTCGTCGGGGCGGTCAAGCGCTGCGTGGCCGCCGAGCGCTTCCAGCCCTCCGACCCGGAGCTGGTGGCCCACCAGCTCTGGATCGCGCTGCACGGCCTGGTCACCCTCGACCTCGGCGGCTACCTGGTCGAGCCGCTCACCGCGGACGTCTGCTTCGAGGCGCAGGTCTGCGGCATGGTCCTCGGCGCCGGGGACGACCCGGCCCGCGCCCGGGAGTCCGTGGCCCGGGCAGCGAAACGGCGGGTCTGAGCCCACCCGGGCCCCGACCCGCCGTCGTCCGACGCCGTCCTCCGCCGTCCTCCGCCGCCGTCGTCGTACCGGAACGCGTCATCCGCTCCAGGGCGCCCGCGGCCACCACACGAGGCCCAGGTCTCCGAGCAGCCGGACGTCCCAGTAACCGACCGCGAACGCGCCCGCCACCAGGAAGGCGGACGCGGTCAGCGCCGCCCCCCGGCCCGGCCCGGTGGCCAGCCAGCGCTGCACGGGCCCGCCGAAGCCGTAGGACAGCACCAGGAACAGCAGCGCCATCACCAGGAAACCGGCGATCGACTGGAGCGAGAACACCAGCGCGCCGTACAGCGGTTCGCGTTCCAGGGCCACCTGCCGGAACAGGGTGCGGACCAGCGGGGACGGGCAGCCGGTCAGGAGGGCCCCGAGCAGGGCGCCGAGCAGCACCAGCGGGGCGTTCGGGAACCGCCGGGCCACCCCCGCCAGCGGGTCGGGCAGCACGCCGACGGCAGCCAGCCCGATCACCAGCAGCACCAGGCCGACCACCCCGAACACGGCCATCGCCTGGACCGCCCCCGGAGGGACGGCGGCGGGGACCGCCCGCACGTGCGGCGTCCGGGTGCCGAACAGACCGACCAGCACCCCGTAGACGACGGCGACGGGCACCAGGCCGGCCGCCAGCCAGCCCAGCGGGTGCAGCACGTGCACCAGCCGTCGACGACGGGTCAGGCTCATCTGTCCGAGCAACGGCCCCACCGCGCCGAACACCGCCACGTTGCAGGCGGTGAACGACCCGGCCAGGCCCGAGACGAAGGCGAACAGCGCGGTGGCGCCGAAGCCGCGCGGCGGCGCGTTCCCTGCCGCGAAGCCGAACCCTTCGTCCACCGCGGTCGCGGGCCAGGCGTACGCCAGCAGCAGACCGCCGAGCAGCGCCGACACCACGACCAGGGCCCGGCGCCGCGGGAACAGCCCGTTGACGAACAGCGAGGTGGCGCGCGGCGGCGCCTTCACCGTCCAGCCCGTGGTGGTGGTCTCGGTCACGCGGAATCTCCTCAGCTCACGGGAAACGCCCCGCCGGACCCGGCGGAAACTACCTCCCCCTCATGGAACATGACAGATTTTCAGGTCGGGTCGGCACCTTGGCTACTTCCGTGTTGCCTGGCATCGGCACGGTGGGAGTAGTCCCACGCGCCGGGGCCCCCAAGCATGTATCCGGAGAGCCGCGGCCACCGGGCGTGCGGCGGGCGGGAGACAGTGATGAGCGGGATCTGGCGGGCGCTCAGGCGCCGTCTGTTGACACCGAGTCACCACGAGACGAAGTTGTCGACCCGGGGCTTCCACGTGAAGAGCCCCGAGGCGCGCGAGAACCTGGAGACCGTCGGCGCGACCTTCCTCGACGGCTACGCGATCGCCGTCGAGGCCGCCGACCAGGACGAGGCCCACCGGCGGCTGGAGCGGATACCGGTGCGGTACCGGGGCTTCGCCTACGAGGGCGCGGCGATGGGCCTGGCCATGCTGGACGGCCTGCCGCTGCCCGGCAGGGGCCGGGTCGCGGAGTTCCTGTCGGGCCACGGCGCGCCGCACAGCTACATGGTCCACGTCGGGGTCGGCTGGGCGATGGCCCGGCTGCCCCGCTTCCGCTGGGCGTCCGTCGCGCCCGCCGACCCGCTGCTGCGCTGGCTCGCCCTGGACGGATACGGCTTCCACCAGGCGTACTTCCGCACCGCTCGGTACGTCCACGAGCACCACCGGGAGAGCGGCTTCCCCTGGCCCGGCGACGAGACCCGCCACTACGCCGGGCACGCCGTCGACCAGGGCATCGGCCGGGCCCTGTGGTTCATCGGCGGCACCGACCCGGCCGTGGTCGCCGACCTGGTCGACGGCTACCAGACCGACCGCCACGCCGACCTGTGGGCCGGGGTCGGCCTGGCCACCTGCTACGCCGGAGGCGCCACCGAGGCCGAACTGGACGTGCTGCTCGACCGGGCCGGCGAGCACCGGCCCCAGTTCGTCCAGGGCGTGGCCTTCGCCGCCACCGCCCGGGTCGAGTCCGGCCTGCTCACCGCGCACTCCGAGACCGCCGTCCGGCTGCTCTGCGGCCTCACCCCGGAGCAGGCCGCCGCGGTGTGCGAGCAGACCCGGCCGCGGCCCGCCGTCGACGAGGCGCTGACGGCCTACGAGACCTGGCGGCGGCGCATCGCCGACCGGATCACCAGCGGCACCCCCGGGGCCCGCGCGTGAGCGCCGCCGGACCCGACCGGGCCCCGGCCCGGCCACGCGGCGGAGCGCACCGCCGGCTCCCCGGGCCGTCCCGCGCCGCCACACCCGTCCTGCTGGCCCGGATGGCCGCCGACCGGCTGGCCGTGATGACCGGGGCCGCGGCCGCCTACGGTGACGCGGTGCGGCTGCCGCTCGGCCCCAAGACCCTCTACTTCTTCAACCACCCCGACCACGTCCGCCGGGTCCTCACCGACAACAGCGCCAACTACCACAAGGGCATCGGCCTGGTGCACGCCCGGCGCGCCCTCGGCGACGGCCTGCTGACCAGCGAGGGCGAACTGTGGCGCGCCCAGCGCAAGGTGATCCAGCCGGTGTTCCAGGCCCGCCGGATCTCCCGGCAGACCGGGGCGATCGCCGAGGAGGCGGCGCTGCTCGCCGGACGCCTGCGCCGCTCGGCGGGCGCCGGGCCGGTGGACATCCGGCAGGAGATGACCACGCTGACCCTCGGGGTGCTCGGCCGCTCGCTCCTGGACGCCGACCTCGGCGCCTACGAGTCCATCGGCGAGGCCTTCGAGGTCGTCCAGGACCAGGCCATCTTCGAGATGATGAGCCTCGGTTCGGTGCCCTCCTGGGTGCCGTTGCCGCTCCAGCTCAGATTCCGCCGGGCACGCGCCGAGCTGGACCGGATCGTCGCCGCGCTCGCGAGCGAACGGCGGCGCCACCCGGCCTCCGACGGGACCCGCGACGACGTGCTGTCCCGCCTCGTCGACGTCACCGCCGAGGAGCGCGACCCCCGGGCGAGGCGGGAGCGGATGCGCGACGAGCTGATCACCCTGCTGCTCGCCGGACACGACACCACGGCCAGCACCCTCGGCTGGGCGCTGTACCTCCTCGACCGCCACCCCGAGGTCGGGGACCGGGTCCGCGCGGAGGTCGACGAGGTCCTCGGCGACCGGCTGCCCGACTTCGAGGACGTCCACCGGCTCACCTACACCTCCGCCGTCCTCCAGGAGGTGATGCGCCTCTACCCGGCGGTGTGGCTGCTGCCCCGCAAGGCGCTCACCGAGGACGAGATCGGCGGCTACCGCGTACCCGCCGGCGCCGATGTCGTCCTGTGCCCCTACACCCTGCACCGGCACCCGGACTTCTGGGACGACCCCGAGCGCTTCGATCCCGACCGCTTCGCCAAGGGGCGCACGGCCGGCCGCCACCGCTACGCCTACGTGCCGTTCGGCGCCGGTCCCCGGGTCTGCGTGGGCAGCGGCCTGGGGACGCTGGAGGCCACCGTCGTGCTCGCCGTCCTGCTGCGCCGGCTGCGGCTGTCCGTCCCGCCCGGCCACCGGGTGCGGGCCGAGCCGATGCTGACCCTTCGGGTCCGGGGCGGCCTGCCGATGACCGTGGAACCGCGCGACTGAGGCCCCGCACGAAGGTCCGGGCCGCCCGGCGGCCCGGACCTCACG
>NZ_JBHUAF010000353.1:0-9179 GCF_042789895.1 Kitasatospora sp. NPDC056783 | reverse complement strand
TGCCCGGCCCGGCCGTCGCCGGTCATGGTCGGCCGGGTGGCGCCTACCGGAACGACCACTCGATGCCGGACAGGGCGAGTCGGTCGGTGATGCCGGGGCCGAGGCGTGGGTCCTGGGCCTGGGGGAGTGTCACGGTCGTTCGGCCGTCGATCACGGTGCACAGGATCTGCTCGTGGTCGACGGTGAGGCCGAGTTCGGCCAGGGCGGCGGCGACGGCGCGGCGGGTGGCGTCCAGGCGCAGCGGGATCTTGTTCGGCTTGCCGATGTCCGTCAGGGGCAGTGCCGGCAGGACGGTCACGCTCTTGGGAGCGGCGGCGCGTTCGGGTACGTGCCGGGCGGCGAAGGCCGCCAGCTCGTCGGGTGTGGTGTCGTGCGCGCCGGGGGCGAGGGTGACGTAGGCGACGGGGACCTCTCCGGCGTGGGGGTCGGGGCGGCCGACCGCGCTCGCGCCCGTGACGGCCGGGTGGGCGAGGAGGGCGTCCTCGATGACGGCGGGGTCGATGTTGTGGCCGCCACGGATGATCAGGTCCTTGGCGCGGCCGAGCAGGTGGATGAAGCCGTCGGGGTCCACACGGGCGAGGTCGCCGGTGTCGAGCCAGCCGTCGCGCACGCTGCCGAGGGTGTCCAGACGGGGACCGTGGTCGTCGTGGCCGACGACGTAGCCGGGGAAGACGGTGGGGCCGCCGAGGGCGAGGTTCCCCGGTTGTCCCGCCGGGAGGTCGTGCCAGTGGCCGTGGTCGTCGATCCGTATGGTCTTCGCCCGCTGGTAGGGCATGCGCTGTCCCGCCGCCCCGGGCCGGCGGTGCTCGTGCAGGAAGCTCCGTGCGCTGCCGCAGGTGGCCTCGGTCAGTCCGTACCCCTGGCACAGCGGAACACCGGTGTGCCGCTCGAAGGCCTCGAGCACCGCCGCGGGGAGGGGGGAGGCGCCGACGATCGCGAAGCGCAGCGAGGAGATGTCGGCGTCGACCGGCACGCGTGCGAGGCCCGCGTAGACGGTCGGCACCGCGGACATGGTGGCGATCCGGAAGTGCTCGACGATCTTCCAGAGGGCCGGGAACAACGCCGGCTCGCGGTAGCCGAGCGGCCCGGCCCACACGCTGTGCTGTCCCCGCAGCAGGGGGGCCAGCAGGGTGACGACCAGGGCGTTGACGTGGAACAGGGGCAGTCCGGCGAAGAGCGCCGCATCGGGGTCCAGCAGGCTGTTCGCGGCGATCATCCAGGCGTCGGTCACCTCGTTGGCGTGGGTGTGCGCGGCGAGCTTGGGGGCGCCGGTGGTACCGCCGGTGTGGAAGAGGGCGGCCAGGTCGTCGGCCTTCGGGGGGACCACCCCGGGATCGAGCCGTGACGGCTGGTCGTCGGCGGCGGTGTGGAGGTAGGCCACCTCGACGCCCGTGACGGGTTCGAGTTCGGGTGCGGGTGCGGCGCCGGGTGTGTCCGAGGGGCGTAGGGCGAACAGCGCCGTGACGCCGAGTGAGGCGGCCACGGCACGGGCCGTGCGCCAGGTCTCGGCGTCGAGTTCGGGCCCGGCGGCGACGAGGATCCGCGCTCCGTCCAGGCGCAGCAGCCGTTCGGCGTGCTCGGCGGAGAGCGCCGGATTGACCGGCGCCGCGATGCCCGCGAGCTGGGCCGCGAGCAGGGCGGCGGGCAGCAGGGCGGTGTTGGGGGTGAGCAGGCCCACCGCGGTCGTGCGGCGGACGCCGTGCTGGTGGAACAGGTTCGCGATGCGGTGCACCTGGTCGCGCAGCCGGGCGAAGCTCGTGGTGGTGCCGTGCGTCCACCGCTGCGCGCTCGGCAGCACGGTGAGGGCCAGCCGGTCCGGCCACAGTTCGGCGGCGCGGGCCAGGGTGTCGTAGGTCGAAGCGGGCAGGCCGCGGTCCCGGAGGGGGACCGACTCGATCGCCGCGAGGTGCTCCGGCCGGTCGTACGCGGGCCAGAGCGGGTCAGGGTGAGGGTCGTTCACAGGGAGCTTCCTTCCGTCGGTCAGGTCCTTGAGGGCGGCGTTGGTCCAGGCCGTCGCGTCGCCGGCGGCGGGGCTGAGGTGGTCCAGGCCGTGGAAGCCGTGGACGGGCCCGTCGAAGCTCCGGTGCGCGACCCGCGCGCTCCGGCGTCGCGCGGAGCGTCGGCGTACCGGTCCCCCTCGTCGCGCAGCGGGTCGAATTCTGCCGTGACGACCATGGCCGGCGCCAGGCCCGCGAGGCTCCGCGCGCGAAGGGGCGCGAAGGGGCGCGAACGGGCGGGACCCTCGGGGTGGCGTCGAGGCGGGCGGCCGCCTCGTACCCCCTGGCCGACCTCGCGGACGTCCACCGCCTCGGCGAAGCCGGCCGCATCCGAGGCGAGGCCGTCGTCGTCCCCTGAGAACGGCGCCCGCACCTGCGTCTCGGTGGGCACCTGGCCGGAACCGAGCTCGGCGCGCGTCCGCGCCTGCGGACGCCGCAGTGCGGGCGTGACAATGGCACCAGGGAGGGCCTTGCCCGCGCGGCGAGGACGGTGTGTCCGAAGGGGGCGGGATGTCCGCACAGGAGAAGAGCGTGCTCCAGGGTGACGGTGTGTTCGAGAAGGGCGGTTTCGAGTACTGGCGGGACGTGCTGGCGAGGACACGGGAGTGCGAGGCGACGAGTGCGCACGAGGACGACTTCACGGGGCAGGTGCGGTGCTTCGGTCTGGGGCCGGTGGTGCTGTTGGGGTCGTCGTTCCCGTCGGCGCGGTTCCGGCGCACCGAGCGGATGATCCGGCGTTCGGATCAGGAGCTGTACTACCTGACGCTGCTGACCTCCGGATTCCACGGGCTCAGGCGCGGGCGGGACCAGGCGGAGACCTTCGGCGTCGGGGACCTCTCCTTCATCGACAGCTCCACCGCGCACGACGCGCGGATGGTCGGGGACCGGACCCCGGGTGGGGGAGGTCCGGAAGTCGCCGGCGTGGGCATCGACCTGCCCGTCTCGCTGCTGCCGGTGCCGCCGCGTCGGCTGCGCGACCTGCTCGGGCGCAGGCTCTCCTCCAGGGCGGGAACGGGCGCGCTGCTGGCGGACTTCCTTCTCGGCCTGGACCGCCAGGCCGCCGGTCTGCACCCCGTCGAAGCGGCGCGTCTGGGTGCGGTCGCGGTCGACCTGGTGTCGGTGTGGATCGCCGGGGAGCTCGACGCCGAGCGCATGCTGCCCGAGGAGGCCCGGCGGCGGGCCCTGGTGGAGGGCATCCGGGCGTTCGTCCGCGGCAACCTGCACGACCCGGGGCTGACCCCGTCCGTGATCGCCGCCGCCCACCACATCTCCGTCAGCCATCTGCACCGCCTCTTCGCGCGCCGCTTCGAGGGGGAGAGCCTGGCGGGGTTCATCCGCGACCAGCGCCTGAGGAAGGCCCACCGCGAACTCGCCGACCCGCTCCTGCTGGCCCTGCCGGTCCACGCCATCGGGGCCCGCTGCGGCATCCCCAGCCCCTCCGGCTTCAGCCGCGCGTTCAAAGCCGCCTACGGCCTCTCCCCGCGCGAACACCGCTGCCGGGCCCGGTCCCTGACGGCTGGGTCCCACGCCACCGGCCGGTCCCTCGGTGAGTGAACGCCCTGCTGGACGGTCCGGCACGGGCGGCCCCGAGCGTCACGGGGCCGCCCTAGTCGGGGTAGCGGGCTCCGATGGCGCAACGCGTGCGCAGACCTCTGGACTTACTAGGACGTCCAACTATATGGTCGACGGCAGGTCCGCGGTGTCAGGGAAGCCGGTGTGAGTCCGGCACGGTCCCGCCACTGTGACCGGGGAGTTCGTCCTCGCAGATGACGGCCACTGGCAGCCAGCCGGGAAGGCCTGGGGGCGGGCGTGGATCCGGGAGTCAGGATACCGGCCGCGGGTGGTTCGTGTTTTCCACGAGGATGGAGACGACACGCATGACTCCGGGTTGCCCCCGCTTCTATGCCGTGCCGACGATCGCGGTGACCTCGCGTCACTGACGGTTCGTCAAGCACCGCCCACTACAACGGTGATGGCGGTGTGATCTCCATTCCTCCTCTCCCTGCGCGTGACGAGAGAAGGAACCGATGGTCCGAGAACTCACCCACTTCGTCGGCGGCAAGCACACCGCCGGAACGTCCGGTCGCTTCGGCGACGTCTTCGACCCCAACACCGGCCGGGTGCAGGCCCGGGTGCCGCTGGCCGACCGGGCCGAGGTCGAGGCGGTGATCGCCGACGCCGCTCAGGCGCAGCCCGAGTGGGCGGCCTGGAACCCGCAGAAGCGGGCCAGGGTGCTGCTGCGCTTCCTGCAACTGGTCGAGCAGGAGAAGGAGGACCTGGCCCGGCTGCTCTCCGCCGAGCACGGCAAGACCGTGGCCGACGCCCACGGGGACATCCAACGCGGCCTGGAGGTCGTGGAGTTCGCCGCGGGCATCCCGCACCTGCTGAAGGGCGAGTTCAGCGACAACGCCGGCACCGGCATCGACGTCTACTCGATGCGCCAGCCGCTCGGCGTGGTGGCCGGAATCACGCCGTTCAACTTCCCCGCGATGATCCCGCTCTGGAAGGCCGCACCCGCGCTGGCCTGCGGCAACGCGTTCATCCTCAAGCCGTCCGAGCGTGACCCCTCGGTGCCGCTGCGGCTCGCCGAACTGTTCCTGGAGGCCGGGTTGCCGCCGGGCGTGCTCAACGTGGTCAACGGCGGCAAGGAGGCCGTGGACACCCTGCTGGAGGATCCGCGGGTGGAGGCGCTCGGCTTCGTCGGCTCCACCCCGATCGCCCAGTACGTGTACGCGACGGCGGCCGCGCACGGCAAGCGGGCGCAGTGCTTCGGGGGCGCGAAGAACCACATGATCGTCATGCCGGACGCAGACCTCGACCAGGCCGCGGACGCGCTCGTCGGCGCGGGCTACGGTTCGGCCGGGGAGCGCTGCATGGCCATCTCGGTGGCCGTCCCGGTGGGGGAGGAGACCGCGGACGCCCTGGTGGCGAAGCTGGTCGAGCGGATCGCCGCGCTCAAGGTCGGGCGCTCGGACGACCCGGAGGCGGACTTCGGGCCGCTGGTCGGCGCCGACGCGCTGGCCAGGGTCCGGGACCACCTGGACCTCGGGGTCCGGGAGGGCGCCGAACTCGTGGTCGACGGGCGGGACTTCCGCCTGGAGGGGCACGAGGACGGCTTCTTCCTCGGGGCCTCGCTGTTCGACCGCGTGACGACGGACATGCGGATCTACCGTGAGGAGATCTTCGGTCCGGTGCTCACCGTGGTCCGCGCCGCCGACTACGAGGAGGCCCTGCGGCTGCCCAGCGAGCACGAGTACGGCAACGGCGTGGCCATCTACACCCGCGACGGGGACACCGCCCGGGACTTCGCCCGCCGGGTGAACACCGGCATGGTCGGGGTCAACGTGCCCATCCCGGTGCCGATCGCGTACCACACCTTCGGAGGCTGGAAGCGCTCCGCGTTCGGCGACCTCAACCAGCACGGGCCGGACTCGATCCGTTTCTACACCCGCACCCGTACCGTCACCTCGCGCTGGCCCTCCGGGGTCAAGGAGGGCGCGAGCTTCACCATGCCGACGATGGGATGAGCGCCGTGCACGACCTCACCGAGGACCAGCGCGCCATCGCGGAGACCACCCGGGCCTTCGCCCATGAGCACCTCGCGCCGCACGCCGTCGAGTGGGACCAGGCCAAGCACTTCCCGGTGGACGTGCTGCGCAAGGCCGCCGACCTCGGCCTGGCCGGGGTCTACGTGCGCGAGGAGTCCGGGGGCTCCGGACTCACCCGCGCCGACGGCGTGCTCGTGTTCGAGGCGCTGGCCACCGGCTGCCCGTCCATCGCCGCCTACCTCTCCATCCACAACATGGTCGCCTGGATGATCGACCGCTACGGCGACGACGCCCAGCGAGCCCGGTGGCTTCCGGGGCTCAGCGCGATGGGAACCCCGGCCGGCTACTGCCTCACCGAGCCGGGCGCGGGATCGGACGCCGCGGCGCTGTCCACCCGGGCTCGCCGGGACGGAGACCACTGGGTGCTGGACGGCGTCAAGCAGTTCATCTCGGGTGCGGGCGCCGCCCAGGTGTACGTGGTGATGGCCCGCACGGGTGGACCGGGGGCCGCAGGGGTCTCCGCCTTCGTCGTCGAACGCGACGACGTGGGGGTCTCCTTCGGCCCGAACGAGAAGAAGATGGGCTGGAACGCCCAGCCGACCCGGCAGGTGCTGCTGGACGGCGTCCGGCTGCCGGCCGACCGCCTGCTCGGGGAGGAGGGCGAGGGCTTCCGGATCGCCATGAACGGGCTGAACGGCGGCCGGCTCGGCATCGCCGCCTGCTCCCTCGGCGGCGCCCAGGACGCCCTGGAACGGGCCATCCGCTACCTGGCGGACCGCGAGGCGTTCGGCGCCCGGCTGCTGCACGCCCAGGCCCTGCAGTTCCGGCTCGCCGACATGGCCACCGAGTTGGAAGCGGCCAGGTCGCTGCTCTGGCGGGCCGCCACGGCGCTGGACCGGGGCGACCCCCGGGCGCCGCAGCTGTGCGCGATGGCCAAGCGGTACGCCACCGACACCGGCTTCGAGGTCGCCAACCAGGCCCTCCAACTGCACGGCGGCTACGGCTACCTGGCCGAGTACGGCATCGAGAAGATCGTCCGCGATCTGCGGGTGCACCAGATCCTGGAAGGGACCAACGAGATCATGCGCGTCATCGTCGCCCGCGGCCTGACCGGGGCCGCGTGATGGCCGAGAACACCGTCGACGAGATCCTCGTCCAGCGTGAGGGCAGGGCGGGCCTGATCGTCCTCAACCGGCCGGCGGCCCTGAACGCCCTCACCCACGGCATGGTGCGGCGGATCGCCGAAGCCCTGGACGCGTGGGAGGAGGACGACCGGGTCGAAACCGTCGTCGTCACCGGGGCCGGCGACCGGGCCTTCTGCGCCGGCGGCGACATCGTCGCCATCCACCGCGCCGCGACCGGCGGCGACCCGGGCGCCGTCGAGGAGTTCTGGCGGGACGAGTACCGCCTCAACGCCCGGATCGCCCGCTACCCCAAGCCCTACGTCGCGCTGATGAGCGGCATCGTGATGGGCGGCGGCGTCGGCGTCTCCGCCCACGGCAGCGTCCGGATCGTCACCGAGACCACGCGAATCGCCATGCCCGAGGTGGGCATCGGCTTCGTTCCGGATGTGGGTGGTACCTATCTGCTCGCCCTCGCACCGGGCGAGTTGGGCACCCACCTCGCCCTCACGGCCGGCTCCGTCGGCGCCGCGGACGCGCTGCTGTGCGGGCTCGCCGACCACTTCGTCCCTGCCGAGCGGCTGCCCGCGCTGCTGGACGACCTGGCCGAGTCGCCCGTGCACGACGCCCTCGAACAGCACGTCGAGCCCGCACCGGCCGGTGTGCTGGACGCGCAACGGTCGTGGATCGACAGCTGCTACGCGGCGGGAACCGTCGAGGAGATCCTCGCCCGGCTCGGCGACAGCGGTGAGCCCGAGGCCAAGAAGGCCGCCGACCGGATCGCCGCGAACTCGCCTGCCGCCGTGAAGGCCACCCTGGAGGCCCTGCGTCGGGCCCGGGCCCTCGGCCCGCTGGAGGCCGTCCTCGACCAGGAGTACCGCACCTCCTGCGCCGCCCTGGCCACCGCCGACCTGGCCGAGGGCATCCGGGCCCAGGTGATCGACAAGGACCGTTCCCCGCGGTGGCACCCGCCCACGCTGAGCGCCGTCGAACCCGCCACCGTGGCCCGCTACTTCGCCCCGCTCGGCGAGCGCGAACTCGGCCTCGCCGCCACCACACCCCTGGAGCGCTGGTGACCCACACGATCGGATTCATCGGACTGGGCAACATGGGCGGCCCGATGGCCGCCAACCTGGTCAAGGCCGGGCACCGGGTCGTCGGCTACGACCTCGTGCCGGAGGCGCTGCGGCAGGCGGAGGAGGCCGGCGTCCGTGCGGCGGAGTCCGCGGCCGAGGCGGTGCGGGAGGCCGACGTCGTCATCAGCATGCTTCCGGCAGGCCGGCACGTACTGGCCGCCTACGCGGACCTGCTGCCGGCCGCCCGTCCGGGAACGCTCTTCGTCGACTGCTCCACGATCGACGTCGCGGACGCCAGGGCGGCGCACGACCTGGCCGTGAGCGCGGGGCACCACTCGGTGGACGCGCCGGTCTCCGGCGGAGTGGTCGGTGCGACCGCCGCGAGCCTCACCTTCATGGTCGGCGCCGCGGAGCCGGACTTCGAGGCCGTTCGGCCGGTGTTGGAAGCGATGGGCCGCAAGGTCGTGCACTGCGGCCCGGCGGGCGCCGGGCAGGCCGCGAAGATCTGCAACAACATGATCCTCGGCATCTCGATGATCGCGGTCAGTGAGGCCTTCGTCCTCGGCGAGAGCCTCGGGCTCAGCCACCAGGCGCTCTACGACGTCGCCTCCACCGCCTCCGGCCAGTGCTGGGCGCTCACCAGCAACTGCCCCGTCCCCGGGCCCGTGCCGACCAGCCCGGCCAACCGCGACTACGCGGCCGGGTTCGCCGCCGCCCTGATGGCCAAGGACCTCGGCCTCGCCGTAGGGGCCGCCGAGGCCGCCGGCCTGCCCACCGAACTCGGGCGCCGGGCAGCTCGGTTGTACGCGGACTTCGCGGCGGCCGACGGCACCGGGCTGGATTTCTCGGCGATCATCACCACCCTCAGGAAGGACGGCAAGTGACCGGTTACGAGACGATCCTGGTCGAGCGCAAGGGCCGGGTGGGGCTGATCACGCTCGACCGCCCGAAGGCGCTCAACGCGCTCAACACCCTCCTGATGAACGAAGTCGTGGCGGCGGCGACGGAGTTCGACCGGGACCCGGAGATCGGGTGTCTGGTGGTCACCGGTTCGGAGAAGGCCTTCGCGGCCGGCGCCGACATCAAGGAGATGCAGTCGCTGGAGTTCGTCGACGCCTACCTCGGTGACTGGTTCGCCGCCTGGGACCGCTTCGCGGCCCTGCGCAAGCCGGTCGTCGCGGCGGTGGCGGGCTACGCGCTGGGCGGTGGCTGTGAGCTGGCGATGCTGTGCGACGTCCTGCTGGCGGCGGACACCGCCAAGTTCGGGCAGCCGGAGATCAAGCTGGGCGTGATTCCGGGCATCGGCGGCTCGCAGCGCCTCACCCGGGCGGTCGGCAAGGCCAAGGCCATGGAGCTGTGCCTGACCGGGCGGATGATGGGCGCCGAGGAGGCGGAGCGGGCCGGGCTGGTCTCCCGGATCGTCCCGGCGGACCAGCT
>NZ_JBHUAF010000352.1:0-9190 GCF_042789895.1 Kitasatospora sp. NPDC056783 | reverse complement strand
CCGGGGCCCTCACGGCGATCGGACCGGGGCGCGTGGCGCCCAGCACATGGGCCTCCGGGGGTGTGGCGAAGGGGCGCGGCGGCCCGGCCGGCGCACACGTACGATCGTCGGATTCCGGAGCCATCGCAGGAGAGCGGAGACCGCCCGTGCCCACCACCGAGCGCAGCTACGCCAGCTACGTCGCCGTCGGGGACTCCTTCACCGAGGGCATGTGCGACGACCTGCTGCCCGACGGCCACTACCGGGGCTGGGCGGACCGGGTGGCCGACGCGCTGGCCGGGCAGGCCGACGACTTCCGGTACGCCAACCTCGCCGTCCGCGGCAAGCTCATCGGCCAGATCCACGACGAGCAGCTCGCCACCGCCACCGCGATGGGCGCCGAACTGGTCACCCTGGCCGGCGGCCTCAACGACGTGCTGCGCCCCGGCTGCGACGTCGACCGGGTCGAGCGCCTGCTCGGCCACTGCGCCACCACCCTGCGCGCCACCGGCGCCACCGTCGTGCTGTTCACCAGCACCGACCCCACCCGCAGGATGGCGGGCAGCGCCCGGCTGCTGCCCGCGATCCTGCGGCTGAAGGCCTTCGTCCAGGAGCTGGGCCGGCAGGACGGCTTCGCGGTGGTCGACCTGTTCTCCGCGCCCTGCTTCGACGACCGCCGGCTCTGGGCCGAGGACCGCCTGCACCTCTCGCCCGAGGGCCACCGCCGGGTCGCCGAGGGCGTGCTGGAGGCGCTCGGCCGCCCCGCCGGCTTCGACTGGCGCGCCCCGCTCCCCGCCGCCGCCCCGGCCGGCCGCGCCGAGAAGCTGCGCGACGACGCCCGCTGGCTGGGCACCCACGTCGGCCCCTGGATCGGCCGCCGCCTCACCGGCCGCTCCTCGGGCGACGGCCGCCCGGCGAAGCGGCCGGACCTGCTGCCGTACGCCTAGGCCTCCGCCCAGCCCTCCGCCCTCGCCGGCTCCAGGACCGCGCTCGCCATCGGGGCGTGGGTGGTCCAGCCGAGCGCCGTGTAGAGCGCCCGGCCCTCCGGGGTGCCGACCAGGACGCCGGTGCGCGCGCCCCGCTCGTGCGCGGCGGACAGGAGCGCGCGCATCACCAGGGCGCCCAGACCCCGGCGGCGGTGCTCCGGGGCGGTGGTGATCTGGTCCGGTACGGCCGCCGGGCCGGCCAGGCCGGCCTGGCCGCGGGCGGCGAGGTGTCCGGCCTCGGTGCGCACCAGCGCCCGGAGGACGCCGCCCCGCTCCCAGGTGGTCAGGGTGTAGCCGGCCGGGACCTCGGGCCGCTCGGGGGTGAGCGGGGCGGTCATCAGGAAGCCCGGCGCGTCCAGGCGCCACCGCTCGTCGAGCCACGGGCGCACGGTCGCGTCGTCGGCGAACAGCTTCAGCCAGGTGGTCGGCGCGGTGGTGGTCCCGGCGAGCTCGCGGACCTCGGCCTCGGTCGGTTCCGGCAGCACGTGCCGGCCCACCTCGCCGACCGGCGCGCCGACGTCGATGCTCCAGCCCCAGGGCCGGTCCACCGGCTCGGCGGAGCCGCGCGAGACGGCCCAGCCCGAGATCCACGTCCGGACCAGCGCCCTGATGTCCGGGTCCCGCATGTGCCCACCCCCATCCGTAATGGTCTCTAATGCCTTGCATAACTTACCGGCGTCGGGGGTCGTCCGCCCAGTAGGATTTCCGGGTTCACGGCGCCACCCGGCGCCCGCTTGCTGGAAGGACCCCGGACGTGCGCGAGACCGAGTCGCCGCAGAACCCCACGGCGGCCGCGCCGACCCCGCTCGAGTCCGACTGCGGCAGCTGCTTCGGGCTCTGCTGCGCCGCCCTGCCGTTCGTCGCCGGCACCGACTTCGCCGAGAACAAGCGGGCCGGCAGCCCCTGCCACAACCTCCAGGCCGACTTCGGCTGCGGCATCCACGCGCAGCTGCGCGAGCGGGGCTTCCGGGGCTGCACCGTCTACGACTGCTTCGGCGCCGGGCAGCGGATCTCCCAGGTGACCTTCGGCGGCCGCAGCTGGCGCGAGGAGCCGGACAGCGCCAAGGCGATGTTCGACGTCTTCCCGGTCGTGCGGCAGCTGCACGAACTGCTCCGCTACCTCACCGAGGCGCTCACCTTCACCGCCGCCGGGCCCGTCCACGACGAACTGCGGCAGGCGCTGGCGGAGACCGACCGGCTGGCCGGCGGCACCCCCGAGGAGGTCCTCGCCCTCGACGTCCCGGCCCACCGGCAGCGGGTCAGCGAGCTGCTGCTGCGGGCCGGCGAACTGGTCCGCGCCGCCGTCCCGCACCGCCGCGAGCACCGGGGCGCCGACCTCTTCGGCGCCCGGCTGCGCGGCGCCGACCTGCACGGGGCCAACCTGCGCGGCGCCCTGCTCGTCGCGGCCGACCTCTCCGGCGCGGACCTGCGCCTCGCCGACCTGGTCGGCGCCGACCTGCGGGACGCCCGGGTGGCCGGCGCGGACCTCAGCACGGCGCTCTTCCTCACCCAGGCCCAGCTGGACGCGGCCCGTGGCGACGCCACCACCCGCATCCCGTCCGGCCTGACCCGCCCCGCCCACTGGCCCGAGGTCGCCCCGGCCCCGGCGGCCGGCCCCGGCCCCGGGTCCCGGTCCCGCTCGGGCAAGGGGCGCCGCCGCTGATCCCGGGCTGTTACTGCCCCACCCGGCCGTCCACGCACTCGCGCAGCAGGTCGGCGTGGCCGCAGTGACGGGCGTACTCCTCGACCCGGTGCACCTGGAGCTCCCGGATCGAGACCGCGTTCTTGCCGACCCGCTCGCCCAGGTCCTGGTGCCTGGCCAACTCGGCGTCCAGCGCCGCTTGTTCGCGCTCCAGGTCGCGGAACGCCCGGTCCACCGCGGCCTGGTCGCCGACGGTCTCGTCGAAGTCCGCGTCCCGCTTGCCGTAGATCTTGGGCAGCGGCTCGCCGTCGGTGATCCAGTTCCGCCAGTCCCGTTCCACCTCGGCCAGGTGCCGCACCGGTCCGAGCAGGGACATCGTCGACGGCGGCACCGAGCGGCGGGCCGGCTGCTCCGCGTCCAGGCCTTCGCACTTCATCCGCAGGGTCAGCCGGTAGTTCGTCAGGAAGTCCTGGAGGGTGGCGAGTTCGCCGTCCGGACTCGGGCCCTCGCTGTTGCGGGGATCGTCGGCCGGGTCAATCCACATGTCGGGGTAGACGGTCGCCTGGGTCCAGCGTTCGGGTTCGGTCATGCCGGGCATGATCGCGGGTAACGGCCCCGGCCCGCCGGCGAATTGTCACTCGCCTGGGCCGTGCGGCGGCGTGGGGCGGCGGTGACGCGCTCGCTCAGTCGGCCAGCAGCCGGCCGCGCAGCGCGTCGAGCTGTTCGCGGTCGATGCCGAGGGTGCCGGTGAGGTAGGCCTCGACGGAGCCGTGCCGGGCGGTGAGGTCGGCGAGCGCGAGCCGGATGACGGTCTCCGGGGCGCGGCCGTAGCCGGGCCAGCGCAGTTCGCGGCCGGGGTGGGCGGCGTGCCAGTCGGCGACGAGGTGCGGGGTGGCGAGTTCGGTGAGGGCGAAGTCGGCGGCGATGTCGTCCTCGGAGACGCCGAGCGCGGTGAGCAGCAGGGCGGCGACCAGGCCGGTGCGGTCCTTGCCGGAGGCGCAGTGGAAGACCACCGGGGCCTCGGCGGCGGTGATCACGTCCAGGGCCCGGCGGATCTCCTTCACCCCGTCCTCGGCGACCTCGGCGAACCGGTCGGCGAGGTAGCGCCAGGGGTCGAGTTCCGGGTCGATCTCGGCCTGGTCGTACGGGCGGTGCTCGATCGAGAGGTTGTGGTACTCCAGGCCCTCGGCGTCGGGCACCCGGCCCTTGGCGGCGATCTCCCAGTCGTAGCGCAGGTCGATCACGGTCCGCACGCCGAGCGACCGCAGTTTCTCCAGGTCGCCGGGGGAGGAGAGCTTGCCGAGCGAGTCGGAGCGGTACAGCAGGCCCCACCGGACGGTCCGTCCGCCGGAGGCCCGGTAGCCGCCCAGGTCGCGGAAGTTGTGCAGGGCCTCGAACCCGATGTGGCGCGTCGTCATGCGCGGCACTCTAACCGTCGGCGGCGCCGGCGTACCCGTGGGCGAGCAGGTCGAAGGCGCGCTCGGCGTCGGCGGCGGCCTCGGGGTGGAGGTCGTCGGCGGTGCGGCCGCCCTCGCCGATGCGGCGCCAGTTGTGCAGGGCCAGGACCCGCTGGGTGGCGGTGACCTGGGCGGCGAGCAGGGCGGCGGTGAGGTCCCGGGGCGCGGGCAGGCCGGGGGCCTCGCGCAGTGCCTCGGTGAGGGACTGTTCGGCGCGGGCGACGTAGGCGCCGACCCGGGCGGCCAGGCTGGGGGTGCCGTGGACCAGGGCAGTGAAGGCCAGTACCCGGGGGTGGTCGTTGAGGCCGGTGACCGGGTCGCGCCGGGCGAGGCCGTCGAGGAAGTCCCGGCGCAGGGCGTCGAGCACCGATTCGTCGGGGCCCCGGCCGCGGACCACGTCCGCCGACTGCTCCTGGTGGTCGGCGAAGCGGTGGACGACCAGGTCTTCCTTGCTGGGGAAGTAGGAGAACAGCGTCGGTTTGGAGACTTCGGCCGCCGTCGCCACGTCCGCCACCGACACCCGGTCGAAGCCGTGCTCCAGGAACAGTCCGATGGCCGCCTCGGAGATGGCCCGCCGGGTCCGCTCCTTCTTGCGCTCCCGCAGTCCGCTCATGCGGGTCAGGCTAGCAGCCGGGTTGACCGGGGAAGATTGCTGACCCGGTATGAAAATCTCGGGGGAGTCTCGGGGGAGTCACCGGCCGGCCGGCGCACCGCGGTCGGCGAGCACCTCGCGGACCACGCGGCGGGCGTTCGCGGTCCGCGCCTGGTCGGTGTGGCGGTAGTACGGGATCGTCACCAGGGCGATGGAGAAGGCCCAGGCGCGGCCTCGGGCCCACATCGCCTCGTCCGCGCCCAGGGCGGCGCGGAAGGCGGGGCGGGCCGTGGCGGGCAGCAGGTTCCAGGCGGGGATCAGGTCGGCGGTCGGGTCGCCGACGCCCATCTGGGCGAAGTCGAGGACGGCGGCCAGCCGGCCGGTGCGGGAGAGCAGCAGGTTGCCCGGGGTGAGGTCGCCGTGCAACCAGACCGGCGGGCCGTCGTACTCGGGCAGCCGAAGGGCCCTCTCCCACAGGGCGGTCGCGGCCGTCGCGTCGAGCTGGCCGGAGAGCTGGGCGATGGCCGTGCGGGTGGCGCCGTCCCGGGCGGCGAGCGGGGCGCTGCGCTGGGTGGCCGGGGCGCCGGCCGGATCGGCGGCGCGCAGCGCGTTGAGGAAGCCGGCCAGGTCCCGGGCCAGCGCCTCGGGCGCGGCCAGTGAGCCGGCCACCGGGTTGCTGCCGTCCAGCCAGCGCAGCACCGACCACTCCCACGGGTAGCCGCCGGCGGGCCGGCCGACCGCCAGTGGCGCCGGGACGGGCAGCGGCAGCCGAGGCGCCAGCCGGGACAGCCACTGCTGCTCCCGTCGGAGGCCGGCCGCCGCCCACTCCACCCGGGGCAGCCGGACGGCGAGTTCGGGCCCGAGGCGGAACATCGCGTTGTCCGTCCCCGCGGTGGACACCGGGGTGACCGGGAGGCGCTCCCACTGCGGGAACTGGGCGGAGATCAGCCGCCGCACCAGGGCCGCGCCGACCACCGGTCCGTCGGGGAGCGTCCGGGTGGCAGCGCACATGCCCGGCAGCGTACTCCGCCGGTCGTCCCGGTTCAGCCGGATCACCGAACTGCTCCGTGGTCCGGCGGACTTGTAGGCTGCCGGGCATGGTGGACGACCGGCGGACAGCGGGAGAGCGCCGGGCCCTGCGCGCGGCCCTGGCCGCGCTGGCCCTGCTCGCCCTGCTGGGCGCGGCCGGGCGGTACGGCCGGCGCCCGGGCGGCCTGCTGGTGCTGCGCGAGTGGTTCGACCGGCCGCTGCCGCTGTTCACCGCGGCGCTGCCGTTGCTGCTGGTGGTGCTGTACTGCGTCACCTGGCGGGCCTGGATCCGGGTGGTCCTGGGCGCCGGCGTGCTGCTGACGGCCGCGGCGACGGTGCCGCTGTGGGTCTTCCTGGACTCCGCGAAGGTCACCGGGACGCAACGGGCACCGGCCCGTCCGGACCGGCGGATCGTCCGGCAGGAGCAGCTCGGGATGCTCGCGTCCGCCCGGTGGGTCTTCGTCGACCAGGGCACCGGACTGACCACCCGCCGCTGGCAGATCGCTTACGCGTCCTACGAGTACGAGGACTCCATCGACGTCGTCTGGGCCGGCCCGGACCGGCTCGCGCTGACCACCGGCGGCCGGACCACGGTGATCGACCTCGCGGCCGACGGCCGGCCCAGCGGCTCGCTCACACTGTGACCCGCACCCGATGGTGCCGCCCTTGCCGAAGCGCGGCACGTCGGCGGTCAGCGCCACCGCGCACAGCAGCCGCTCCAACTCGGCGGCGGCATCCGGAGTGTCCATGCCCGGCGGCCCGGGAATCCCCGACTGGGCCCTGTTCAAGCTCCGGTGGGGCGCTGTCCGGACTCCTTCGCGGTCGTGCGGAACGCCGCGCCACGCCCGGCCGCCCCGGGTGCGGCCGGGGGCCGCCGTCGGCACCTGCCAGAATGCAGGGCGTACGGCGCAAGCACTGAAGGAGAAGGTGACCGGCTTCGTGACCACGCCAGTCGAACAGGTGGCCCGGCAGGCCCAGCAGGCGATCGAGCGCAAGATCGCCGAGGAACTGGGCGTCCGCGAGGGGCAGGTGAACGCGGCCGTCGACCTGCTCGACGGCGGTGCGACCGTCCCCTTCGTGGCCCGCTACCGCAAGGAGGTCACCGGTTCCCTCGACGACGCCCAGCTGCGCACCCTGGAGGAGCGGCTGCGCTACCTGCGCGAGCTGGAGGACCGCCGGGCGGCGGTCCTGGAGTCGATCGAGGCCCAGGGCAAGCTGGACGACGCGCTGCGCGCCCGGGTGCTCGCCGCGGACTCCAAGGCCCGCCTGGAGGACATCTACCTGCCGTTCAAGCCGAAGCGGCGCACCAAGGCCCAGATCGCCCGCGAGGCCGGGTTGGAGCCGCTGGCCGACACCCTGCTCGCCGACCCGTCCCAGGACCCGGCCGAGCTCGCGGCCCGGTACCTGAACGAGTCGGTGGCCGACCAGGGCGCCGCCCTGGAGGGCGCCCGGGCGATCCTGGTGGAGCGCTTCGGCGAGGACGCCGACCTGGTCGGCTCGCTGCGCGAGCGGATGTGGGTCCGCGGCCGGCTGGTCGCCACCGTCCGCGACGGCAAGGAGGGCGACGGCGCCAAGTTCGCCGACTACTTCGACTTCGCCGAGCCGTACACCAAGCTCCCCTCGCACCGCATCCTGGCGATGCTGCGCGGCGAGAAGGAGGAGGTGCTGGACCTCGAACTCTCCCCGTACGACGGCGAGTCCGAGGGTGACCTGCCCGGGGAGAACGACTACGAGCAGCGGATCGCCGCCCGCTTCGGCATCGCCGACCACGGCCGCCCGGCCGACAAGTGGCTCGGCGACACCGTGCGCTGGGCCTGGCGCACCCGCGTCCTGGTGCGGCTCGGCATCGACCTGCGGTCGCGGCTGCGCGCCGAGGCGGAGGAGGAGGCGGTGCGGGTCTTCGCCGCCAACCTGCGCGACCTGCTGCTCGCCGCCCCGGCCGGCACCCGCGCCACCATGGGCCTGGACCCGGGCTTCCGCACCGGGGTGAAGGTCGCCGTGGTGGACGCGACCGGCAAGGTCGTCGCGTACGAGACGATCTACCCGCACCAGCCCGCCAACAAGTGGGACGCCTCGATCGCCACCCTGGCCGCGCTGGCGAAGAAGCACGACGTCGACCTGGTCGCGATCGGCAACGGCACCGCCTCCCGGGAGACCGACAAGCTCGCCGAGGACCTGCTCAAGCGCCACCCCGAGCTGAAGCTCACCAAGGCGGTGGTCAGCGAGGCCGGCGCCTCGGTCTACTCGGCCTCCGCGTTCGCCTCGCAGGAGCTGCCCGATCTGGACGTGTCGATCCGCGGCGCGGTCTCGATCGCCCGCCGGCTCCAGGACCCGCTGGCCGAGCTGGTCAAGATCGACCCCAAGTCGATCGGCGTCGGCCAGTACCAGCACGACCTCAGCGTGGTGTTGCTCTCCCGTTCGCTGGACGCCGTGGTCGAGGACTGCGTCAACGCCGTCGGCGTGGACGTCAACACCGCCTCGGCGCCGCTGCTCACCCGGGTCTCCGGGATCACCGGCACGCTGGCCGACAACATCGTCGCCCACCGCGACGCCAACGGCCCGTTCCGCACCCGCAAGCAGCTCAAGGACGTCTCCCGGCTCGGCCCCAAGGCCTTCGAGCAGTGCGCGGGCTTCCTGCGCATCCCGGGTGGCGAGGACCCGCTGGACGGCTCCAGCGTGCACCCCGAGGCCTACCCGGTGGTGCGCCGCATCCTGGCCGCGACCGGCGGGGAACTGCGCGAGCTGATCGGCAACGGCGACCGGCTGCGCGCGCTGCGCCCGGCGGACTTCGCCGACGACAAGTTCGGTGTCCCGACCGTCACCGACATCCTCGGCGAGCTGGACAAGCCCGGCCGGGACCCGCGCCCGGCGTTCCGGACCGCGACCTTCAAGGAGGGCGTCGACAAGATCGGCGACCTGGAGGTCGGCATGGTGCTGGAGGGCGTGGTCACCAACGTCGCCGCCTTCGGCGCCTTCGTGGACGTGGGCGTCCACCAGGACGGGCTGGTGCACGTCTCGGCGCTGTCGCGGAACTTCGTCAAGGACCCGCGCGAGGTGGTCAAGCCCGGTGACATCGTCAAGGTCCGGGTGCTCACGGTGGACGTGCCGCGCAAGCGGATCGGGCTGACCCTGCGGCTGGACGACGAGGTCGGACGCGAGCGCGGCGGCGATCGGGGCGATCGGGGCGACCGGGGCGCCGACCGGGGCGAGCGCGGTGACCGGCAGGCCCGTCCGCCGCGTCAGGAGCGCCGAGGCGGTGGCCAGGGTGGTGGTCAGGGCGGCCGCGGTGGCCAGGACCGGCGCGGTGGCGGTGACCGGGGTGGTGACCGGGGCGGCTTCGGCGGCGGTGCGCCGGCCAACAGCGCCATGGCGGACGCGCTGCGCCGCGCGGGCCTGGCCGGTGGCGGCGACGGCGGCTCCGGCGACCGGCGCTCCGGGCGGCGCTGAGCCGGTACGGGACTGAGCCGGTGCCGGACTGAGCCGGTACGCGACGACGGCCGGCGGG
>NZ_JBHUAF010000351.1:0-9229 GCF_042789895.1 Kitasatospora sp. NPDC056783 | reverse complement strand
CGGCCCGGGTACGGCTGAGCGGCGGCCCGGCTAGCGCAACGCGCTCCCGGCCGTCCACTGCTCCCACGGCACGTTCCAGCCGTTCAGCCCGTTGTCCGGCGGCACCGGGTCCCCGGACGAGGCCCTCACCTCCAGCACGTCACCCGGGACGGTGTGCTCGAACAGCCAGCCCGCCGGGGAGTCCTTGCTCGCCCCGTCCTTGGCGTCGGCCAGCCCGATGCAGCCGTGGCTGGTGTTGGCGGTGCCGAACACCGCCGGGTCCGCCCAGTAGTTGCCGTGCACGAAGGTGCCGGAGTTGGTGAGCCGCATCGCGTGCGGGACGTCCTGGATGTCGTACTCGTCGCCCATCCCCACGGTCTGCGAGTTCATCCTGGTCACCTTGTACATCTCCGACACCACCATCACCCCGCGGTAGGTGGAGTGTTCGCGGCTGCCGCCGGAGACCTTGAGCACCCGGAGCACCTTGCCGCCCTGGCCCGCCCGGACGGTCAGCGTGTGGGCGTCCAGATCGACGGTGGAGACCTGCGCCCGGCCGACGGTGAAGCGCAGGTCCCGGCTCTGGGTGCCGAACTGGCCCGGCGCGCCCTGCACGTCCTTGAGCCGCAGCGCCACCGTGACCTTGGTGCCGGCCGCCCAGTACCGCTGCGGGCGGAAGTCCAGCCGCCGGCCGTCGAACCAGTGCGCGGCCACCGCCACCGGCGGGTCGGCGGTGACCTGGACGGCCCGCTCCACCGCCGCCCGGTCGGTGATCGGACGGCTGAAGCGCAGCGAGACCGGCATGCCGACGCCGACGGTGGAGCCGTCCTCCGGGGTGAAGAAGGCCGCGAAGGTGTGCGCCCGGGCGACGGTCGTGAACTCCGAGTGCTGGGCCGCCTTCCGACCCTGGTCGTCCTCGGCCACGGAGTCCAGGGTGAACGCCGTCCCGAGCGGCAGCGGGCCGTCCGGCGCCCAGCCGGTGCCGTCCGCGGCGATCGTGCCGGGCACCTCGGTGCCCTTGGTGTCGGCCAGCCGTACGGAGACCAGCCGCCCCTGCGCGACGGCCACCCGCACCGGGCCCTCCGGCGGCACGCCCTGCGCGCCGTCGGCCGGCTGCGCGGTGAGCACCGCCCTGGACGGCGCCGGCGGCGCGGTGTACCCGCCCGCCGTGGCCGCGTCCCCGTCCGGCACCACCGGGTCGCCGCATCCCGCCAGGACCGCCAGGCAGCAGGCCACCGCCGCCGCGCCCCGCGCCCACACCCGTCCTCGGCGCCGCATCCCGGGGCCCTCCCACTGTTCACGTTTCGACACCGGGGACAACGAGGCGCCTCCCGGCGAAGACACGCCGGGCCCCGGCCCGGCACGCCCCCCTGCCCGCCATCCGCCGGTAAGCCCCCGTTCAACGGCTTCCGATCTGCACAATCCGGGAAAGAGAGGTGGGCGGGGTCCGGGACACCCCGCCCAGGGAGGGCAGGCCATGGTGTCAGGGCAGGAGCTGGAAGCCGGAGCACCGCCGGACGGCCCTCCGTGGCCCGGCAGCTGGCAGCCGCTCGGCGCCCGCTACCGCACCGACCGGCTCGGCCGTCACGGCACCAACTTCGCGCTCTGGGCGGGCGGCGCCGAGGCCGTCGACCTGTGCCTGTTCGACGAGGACGGCCGGGAGAGCCGGCACCGCCTCACCGAGCAGGACTTCCAGGTCTGGCACGGCTTCCTCCCCGGCGTGCGCCCCGGCACCCGCTACGGCTTCCGCGTGCACGGCCGCTGGGACCCGTGGACGGGCGCCCGCTGGAACCCGGCCAAGCTGCTGCTCGACCCGTACGCCCGTGCCGTCGACGGCTGTTACGCCTCGCACGGCGCCGCCTGCGCCGCCGTCCGCGACTGGCCCGAGGCCGACGTCGCCGACACCGTCCGGGACAACCGCGACTCCGCGCCCCACGTGCCCCGGTCCGTGGTCGTCCACGACGACGACGACTGGTACGACGACCACCGCCCGAAGACCCCGTGGGCCGAGACGGTGCTCTACGAACTGCACGTGCGCGGCTTCACCATGCGCCACCCCGACGTCCCGCCGCGGCTGCGCGGCACCTACGCCGGCCTCGCCCACCCCGCGGCCCTCGCCCACCTCACCCGCCTCGGCGTGACCGCCATCGAGCTGCTGCCGGTGCACCAGCACGCCAGCGAGGACCACCTCCAGGCCCGCGGGCTGGTCAACTACTGGGGCTACAACACGATCGGCTACTTCGCCCCGCATGCCGGCTACAGCGCCTCCGGCTCCCGCGGCGGCCAGGTCGGCGAGTTCAAGCGGATGGTCCGCGCCCTGCACGCCGCCGGGATCGAGGTGATCCTCGACGTGGTGTTCAACCACACCGGCGAGGGCGGCGAACTCGGCCCGTCGCTCTCCCTGCGCGGCATCGACAACGCCGCCTACTACCGCCTCCCGCCGCACCGCCCGCGCGGCTACGCCGACTACACCGGCTGCGGCAACACCCTGGACACCCGCCGCCCGCAGGTGATCCGGCTGATCACCGACTCGCTGCGCTACTGGGTCACCGAGATGGGCGTGGACGGCTTCCGCTTCGACCTCGCCGCCGCCCTGGCCCGCGGCGGCCCGAACGGCACCGCCGACGTCGACATGGACCACCCGTTCCTCGCCGCCGTCGCCCAGGACCCGTTGCTCAGCCGGGTGAAGCTGATCGCCGAGCCCTGGGACGTCGGCCCGGGCGGCTACCAGGTCGGCGGCTTCCCCCCGCCGTGGGCCGAGTGGAACGACAAGTACCGCGACACCGTCCGGGACTTCTGGCGCGGCGCCCGCCCGGACGTCCGCGAGCTCGGCTACCGCCTCTCCGGCTCCTCCGACCTCTACCAGCGGGCCGGCCGCCGCCCGTACGCCTCGGTCAACTACGTGACGGCGCACGACGGTTTCACCCTGCGCGACCTGGTCTCCTACGACCGCAAGCACAACGAGGCCAACGGCGAGGACAACCGGGACGGCACCGAGGACAACCGCTCCTGGAACCACGGCGCCGAGGGCGAGACCGCGGACCCTTCGGTCAACGCGCTGCGGCTGCGCCAACTGCGCAACCTGACGGCCACCCTGCTGCTCTCGGCGGGCGTCCCGATGCTCACCGCCGGGGACGAACTGGGCCGCACCCAGGGCGGCAACAACAACGCCTACTGCCAGGACAACGAGGTCGGCTGGCTGGACTGGTCGCTGCTGGCGCAGCCGGGCTGGCGGGAGCTGTGCGAACTCACCGCCCGGCTGGTCCGGTTGCGCCGGGCCCACCCGGTGCTGCGCCAGCGGGCGTTCTTCTCCGGCCGGGCCGCCACCCCCGGAGGCCGGCCCGACCTCGCCTGGTTCACCCCGCGCGGCCGGGAGATGACCGAGGCCGACTGGTTCGCGCCGACGGCCTGCCTCGGCATGCTGCTCTCCGGCACCGCGATGTCCGAACGGGACGAGGCCGGGCGGCCGCTCGCCGACGACAGCTTCCTGCTGCTGCTCAACGCGGGCCACCGGCCGGTGGTGTTCACCCTGCCCGGCGAGCCCTGGACGGCGCCGGCGGCCGGCTGGGAGTCGGTGGTCGACACGGCCGCCACCGCCGACTCCGCCGCCACCGGAACCGGCCCGGACGGGCCGCCCCCGCGCGGCGCCGTCCCCCTGGCCGGGCGCTCGCTGCGGCTGCTGCGCGCGCCCAACCAGGACTCCCCGGGTCAGCTGCCGGCGACCCCGACCGCGACGTTCTCCAGCACGCCGATCGCGTCCGGCACCAGCACCGCCGCCGAGTAGTAGGTGCTGACCAGGTAGGAGGCGATCGCCTTCTCGTCGATGCCCATGAACCGCACGTTCAGGCCCGGCTCGACCTCGTCCGGGATGCCCACCTGGGTCAGGCCGACCACGCCCTGGTTGTCCTCGCCGGCGCGCATCGCGATGAACGAGGTGGTCTGCTGGGCGGACACCTGGATCTTGTTGCACGGGAAGATCGGCACCCCGCGCCAGGTCGGCCGCTGCTTGCCGAGGACGACGGCGGTCTCCGGGTAGACGCCGGCCCGGTTGCACTCCCGCTCGAAGGCCGCGATGGCGCGCGGGTGGGCGAACAGGTAGTCGGTGTCACGGCGCATGCTCAGCAGCTCGTCCAGGTCGTCCGGGGTGGGCGCCCCGGTGCGGGTCTGGATCCGCTGGTCGAAGTCGGCGTTGCTGAGCAGCCCGAACTCCGGGTTGTTGATGATCTCGTGCTCCTGCCGCTCGCGCAGGGCCTCGATGGTCAGCCGCAGCTGCTCCTCGGTCTGGTTCATCGGCTGGTTGTAGAGGTCCGCGACCCGGGTGTGCACCTTGAGGACGGTCTGCGCGACGCTCAACTCGTACTCGCGCGGCCTGAGTTCGTAGTCCACGAAGGCGCCCGGCAGCTCGTACTCGCCCTGGTGGCCGGCCGAGAGGTCGATCTCCGCCTCACCGTGGTCATTCTGCGCCTGGGCGGCGTCGGCGGCGAAGCCCAGGAGTTGCTCGCGCAGCGCCCCGGAGCGCTCGATCAGCTCCTGGAGCGCCGGCCAGGACAACGCCATCACGACCCCGGCGGTGGCCGCCTTCACGGTGTACGGCCAGGTGCCGCCGCCGTCGGTGATCGCCTCGTCGCCGATGTGGTCGCCGTCGGCGAGCGAGCCGAGTTCGGTCTGCTCGCCGTACTTGCCGGTGCCGACCCGGTCCACCTTGCCGTGCGCGATCAGGAACACCTCGGTGATCGGCGAGCCCTCCTGCACCAGGACGTCGCCCTGCGCGACGTCCCGCTGGACGAACCGGCGGGCCAGGTCGGCCAGCACCTCCTCGTCCTCGAAGCCGCGCAGCGCCGGCACCTCGGCCAGCGAGGCGGGGATCACGGACACCGACGAACCGGTCTTGGCGAAGCTCACCCGGCCGCGTCCGGGGGCGTAACTCAGCCGTCGGTTGACCCGGTAGGTGCCCGCGCTGACCTGCACCCACGGCAGCATCTTGAGCAGCCAACGGGAGGTGATCTCCTGCATCTGCGGCTTCGACTTGGTCGTCGTCGCCAGGTTCCGCGCCGCGGTCGTGCTGAGGCTGAGCTGGGCCCGTACCTGCACGGTTGCGGAGCCGGGCCCGGGGGTGGGTTCGGTTTCGACCGTCATGTGCTCACTCCTGTCACTCGCGTATCCATGTGCATCCGTCAGGAGATGTCATCGGCCGATCGGCAGGCGCTCGCAAGAGGCGCCCGGCGCACTCATCCCTGCACGAACGACGGCACACGCCCCTCGTTCCGCGCCTGCTCCGCCCGTTCGGGTGGCCGGTTCTCGACGGGCGGACCTGACAGGGGCGAAAAACCGGATGAGAAATGACGGCCTCTCCGCCTACCCTCACCGCGATGGCCGAGAACCGACAAGACACCGAGAACACGACCCCGGAGGGCCCCCGAGCCGACGGGGCCGACCGCCCCCCGCCGCGGCACTCCGCGGTCCGCTCCCTGCTGCGCCTGTGGCCGTACGCCCGCGCCGTCCGCGGCCGGCTGGCGGTCTCGGTGACGGCCGCCTCGCTCGCCATGGTGAGCACCCTCGCCGTCCCCGTCGTCCTCGGCCGGATCGTGGACGGCCCGCTGGCCGAGCGCGACCTGGCCGGCCTCTGGCCGCTGGTCGGTCTGCTGCTGGGCCTCGGCCTGTTCGAGGCCGCGCTGTTCTACACCCGCCGGGTGGTGCTGGCCCGCCCGCTGGCCGGGCTGGAGACGGCGATGCGCGGGGACCTCTTCGCCAAGCTCCAGCGGCTGCCGATCTCCTTCCACGACCGCTGGGGCTCCGGCCAGCTGCTCTCCCGGGCCACCGCCGACATGTACACCATGCGGCTGTTCCTGGCCTTCCCCCTGGTCTTCCTGATCGTCAACACGGTGATGTTCCTGGCCGGCACGGTGGTGATGTTCACCCAGGACTGGCGGCTCGCGCTGATCGCCCTGGCACCGTTCGTGCCGCTGTTCCTGTTCACCCGGCAGTTCGAAGCCGGGTACTCCTCGGCCTCCCGGCTCGCCCAGGACCAGAACGGCGACATCGCCACCGTGGTCGAGGAGTCCGTCCTCGGCATCCGCATCCTCAAGGCCTTCGGCCGGCACCGCTCGATGGCCGACCGCTTCCGCGCCCAGTCCCAGGAGCTGCGCCGCACCGAGCTGCGCAAGTCCCACCTGCTCGCCAACCTCTGGGCGATCACCGTCGGACTGCCGGAGCTCGCGCTCGGCTGCGCCCTCGCCGTCGGCTCCTACCTGGTCGCCCACGACGAGCTGAGCGCCGGCACCCTGGTCGCCTTCCTCTCCACCGCGCTCGCCCTGCGCTGGCCGGTCGAGTCGCTCGGCTGGCTGCTCGCCTACTCCAACGAGGCCGCCACCGCCACCGACCGCTTCTTCGAGGTGATGGACGAGCCGGACGACCCCGAGACCGGCACCGCCACCGAACTCGGCGCCGCGGACGGCATCCGCTTCACCGGCGTCCGCTTCCGCTACCCCGACGCCCCCGAGGACAGCCCCGACCTGCTGGCCGGCATCGACCTGCACATCCGCAGCGGCGAGACGATGGCCCTGGTCGGCGCCACCGGCAGCGGCAAGACCACGCTCACCGCGCTGCTCCCCCGGCTGTACGAGGCCACCGCCGGCACCATCACGCTGGACGGCCGGGACATCCGCGAGCTGCCCCGCCAGCGCCTGCGCGAGCTCGTCGCGGTCGCCTTCGAGGACCCCACCCTGTTCTCCGCCACCATCCGGGAGAACGTCCTGATGGGCGCCCCGGGCGCCGACGAGGAGCAGCTGCGCTCCGCGCTCGCCACCGCCCAGGCCGGCTTCGTCGAGAAGCTCCCGCAGGGCGTGGACACCGAGGTCGGCGAGCAGGGGCTGAGCCTGTCCGGCGGCCAGCGCCAGCGCCTCGCGCTGGCCCGCGCCGTGGTCGGCGACCCGGCCTTCCTGGTGCTGGACGACCCGCTCTCCGCCCTGGACGTGCACACCGAGGCCCTGGTCGAACGGGCGCTGCGCGAGGTGCTCGGCACCAGCACGGCCCTGGTGGTCGCCCACCGGCCCAGCACCGTGCTGCTCGCCGACCGGGTCGCGGTGCTGGCGGACGGCCGGATCGAGGCCGTCGGCACCCACCAGGAACTGCTGCGCGACTGCGCGCACTACCGGGAACTGATGTCGGGCGAGGCCTCCCTGCTACCCGAACGGACCAGCGCATGACCACCACCGCCGCACCCGTGCAGGCCGGGCCCGCCGACCCGGCCGAGGAGGAACTGCCCTCGGCGCCCGCCGACGAGGAGGACATCCCCGTACCGCCCGGCGCGCCCGGGGCGCTGCTGCGCTCGCTGCTCGGCCCGCACCGGGCCCGGATCGCCGCCGCGATGCTGGTGATCCTGGTCCAGCAGGCCGCGCTCCAGTCCGGCCCGCTGCTGGTCGCGGTGGCGATGGACCGCGGCATCCCGGCGCTGCGCGAGCACGACTCCGGGCCGCTGATCGCGGTGATCGCGGCCTACCTGTTCTGCGCGCTGTTCGGTCCGGTGCTCCAGTGGGCGTTCATCAAGATCAGCGCCCGGGTGAACCAGGACGTCGTGCTGGAGCTGCGCGGCCGGATCTTCCGGCACGCCCAGCGGCTCGGCCTGGACTTCCACGAGCGCTACACCTCCGGCCGGATCATCTCCCGCGCCACCAGCGACATCGACGCGCTGCGCGAGCTGCTCGCCGAGGGCCTCCAGGAGCTGCTGACGGTCATCCTGTCGGTCTGCTACATCTCGGTGCTGCTGCTGGCGCTGGACTGGCGGCTCGGCCTGGTCTCACTGGCGGCCGCCGTGCCGCTGGGCCTGGTCGCCCGCTCCTTCCGCCGCCGCTCGCGCCGGGTCTACCGGCGCTCGCGCACCTCGGCCGCCTCGCTGATCGTCCGCTTCACCGAGAGCATGAACGGCATCCGCCCGGTGCAGGCCTTCCGCCGGGAGAAGGCCAACGACGCCGCCTTCGCCGTGGTCAACGGGCAGTCCGCCACCGCGACCGCGGACGGCCTGCTGGAGATCGCCCGCTACGTCGGCCTCTCCCGGGCCACCGCCAACCTGTGGACCACCGGCGTGGTGCTGCTCGGCGCCTACCTGGTCGTGGACGACGCGCTGGAGCTGGGCGTGCTCACCGCCTTCGCGCTCTACCTGCGCCGGCTCTTCGACCCGATCGACCAGCTGGCGATGTTCCTGAACAGCTACCAGTCGGCCGCCGCCGCGCTGGAGAAGATCTCCGGCCTGCTCGCCCACGAGCCGACCGTCGCCGAGCCGGACGAGCCCGTCGAGCTGCCCCGGGCCGCCGGCAAGGGCCGGGAGGTGGCCTTCGAGGGGACCCGCTTCGCGTACCGGACCGGCCAGGAGGTGCTGCCGCCCTTCGACCTGCTGATCCCGGCCGGCCAGACGGTGGCGGTGGTCGGCGCGACGGGCGCGGGCAAGTCGACGGTCGCCAAGCTGCTGGCCCGCTTCTACGACCCAACCGACGGCCGGATCCGGCTGGACGGCGTGGACCTGCGCGACCTCTCCGCCGCCGACCTGCGGCGCGGGGTGGTGATGGTGACCCAGGAGTCCTTCCTGTTCTCCGGCACCGTCGCCGAGAACATCGCGATCGGCCGCCCCGGCGCCACCCGCGAGGAGGTCGAGCAGGCCGCCCGGGACATCGGCGCGCACGAGTTCATCGCCGCCCTGCCGGACGGCTTCGACACCGACGTGCGCAAGCGCGGCGGCCGGATCTCGGCCGGCCAGCGCCAGCTGGTGGCCTTCGCCCGCGCCCTGCTGGCCGACCCGGCGGTGCTGATCCTGGACGAGGCGACCAGTTCGCTGGACATCCCCGGGGAGCAGGCCGTCCAGCGGGCGATGCGCACCGTCCTGGCGGGCCGGACGGCCGTGATCATCGCCCACCGGCTCTCGACGGTGGAGATCGCCGACCGTGTCCTGGTGATGGATCAGGGCAGGATCGTGGAAGATGGCTCCCCACAGGAGCTGATCGACGGCTCCGGCCGTTTCGCCACCCTCCACCGGGCCTGGCGGGACAGCCTGGTCTAGGGCTCCGGCCCGGGCCCCATGAATGTGCCCGTCCGGGTGCGCCGTCACGCACCCGGCCGGGCCGCCCCACTTCCCCGTGGTGAACACGGGGGCGGCCGCGCCTCCGGGTCACGGACGCGCGGCCGCCGCGGGTCCGCCGGACGGGCAGCGCCGCAGCCCGGCGGCCCTCCCGGCGGCCTCGGCCGGCCGGGCCCCCCGCCCCCC
>NZ_JBHUAF010000350.1:0-9242 GCF_042789895.1 Kitasatospora sp. NPDC056783 | reverse complement strand
TTCCAGGACAGGGCCTAGTAGGCCGGCTTGTGCGGCTCGATCTGGTTGATCCAGCCGAGCACGCCGCCGCCCAGGTGGACGGCGTTGCCGAAGCCCGCGGCCTTGACCACGGCCAGCACCTCGGCCGAGCGCACGCCCGACTTGCAGTGCAGCACGATCTTCTTGTCCTGCGGCAGCTTCTCCAGCGCGTCGCCCATCAGGAACTCGTTCTTGGGGATCAGCACCGCGCCGGGGATGTTGACGATCTCGTACTCGCCGGGCTCGCGGACGTCGATGAGGTAGATGTCCTCCTTGTCGTCCTGCCACTGCTTGAGCTGCTGCGAGGTGATGGTCGAACCGGCGGCGGCGGCCTGCGCCTCCTCCGACACGACGCCGCAGAAGGCCTCGTAGTCGATCAGCTCGGTGACCGTCGGGTTCTCACCGCAGACGGCGCAGTTCGGGTCCTTGCGGACCTTCACCTGGCGGTAGTTCATCTCCAGGGCGTCGTAGATCATCAGCCGGCCGACCAGCGGGTCGCCGATGCCGGCCAGCAGCTTGATCGCCTCGTTGACCTGGATCGAGCCGATGGACGCGCACAGCACGCCCAGCACGCCGCCCTCGGCGCAGGAGGGGACCATGCCCGGCGGCGGGGCCTCCGGGTAGAGGCAGCGGTAGCAGGGGCCGTGCTCGGCCCAGAACACGCTGGCCTGGCCGTCGAAGCGGTAGATCGAGCCCCACACGTACGGCTTGCCGAGCAGCACCGCGGCGTCGTTCACCAGGTACCGGGTGGCGAAGTTGTCGGTGCCGTCCACGATCAGGTCGTAGCCGGAGAAGATCTCCATGACGTTGGAGTTGTCGAGGCGCTCCTCGTGGAGGATCACGTCGACGTACGGGTTGATCTCCTTGACCGAGTCCCGCGCCGACTCCGCCTTGGAACGGCCGATGTCCGACTGGCCGTGGATCACCTGACGCTGGAGGTTCGACTCGTCGACCACGTCGAACTCGACGATGCCCAGCGTGCCGACACCGGCGGCGGCCAGGTAGAGCAGGGCGGGCGAACCGAGACCGCCGGCGCCGACGCACAGCACCTTGGCGTTCTTCAGCCGCTTCTGCCCCGCCATGCCCACGTCCGGGATGATCAGGTGGCGGGAGTACCGGCGGACCTCGTCAACGGTGAGCTCGTCGGCCGGCTCGACCAGGGGTGGCAACGACACGGGGACTCCGATGGGTCTTGTGCGGATGGCCAGGGCCAACCTCGGTGTGGGTTGTTGCTCCGCCACGCGGGTGGCTCTCTAGGCCAACAGTGTCATGCCCCTCCGCTATTCCGAGACAGCTGTTCCGGTATGCGAGACGAGCGGCGCCGGATGGTGGAAGCCCCGGAAGGCGCCCCCAGCCCGTGGTTGACGGGCCCGGGGCACCCCGCGACGCGCTCACACCCGGCAGGCCGTCTCCAGCCAGACGTCGCCGAGCGACTCCTCCAACGGCACCTGCGTCCGCCATCCGAGACGGTCCCGGGCGGTGCGCACGTCCGCCTGCCGCCACGGCACCGGCTCGCCCGGCGCGGGCCGGCCCTCCGGCCGGTGCCCCTCCGGACGGTGCCCGGGCAGGTGGTGGGCGACGGGGTGGTGGCCGCCCTGGTGGTGCCCCGGCAGGTGGTCGCTGCCCGCCCCGGCGGCCTGCGCGGGCAGCAGGACCTGCCGGTTCTCCTCGACGATCGTCCCCTCGAAGCCCGAGGCCCGCACCAGCAGCTGGGCCGCGTCCCGGGCCCGGACGGCGTGTCCGCTGCCGACGTTGATCACCCCGGTGGCGGCCGACACCGCGGCCGCCTGGATGGCCCGCGCGACGTCCCGCACGTCCACGAAATCCCGGTATCCGGACAGGTCCGGCATCCGCACCTGGTGCTCGTCCCGCTCCAGCGCCCGCCGCAGGCCCTCCGCGAGCCGCCCGAACAGCGAGGCGGTCGGCGCCCCCGGCCCCACCACGTCGAACACCCGCAGCACCGTCGCGTCCAGCCCGGAGGCCAGCACCAGCTCCGTCCCGGCCAGCTTGGACACCCCGTACGGGCCCACCGGCCGCGGCTCGGCCTGCTCGGACACCGGCACCCCGCCGGGCACCGGCCCGTACTCGGCGGCCGAGCCGACGTGCACCAGCCGGGCCGGCTCCCGGCTGCGCCGGATCGCTTCGCAGACGGTCGCGACGGCCAGCGTGTTCGACCGGATCAGGGTGCGCGAGCTGCCGTAGGTGGCGCCCGCGCAGTTGATCACCACCTGCGGCGCGACCGCGTCCAGGAACCGGGCCAGCGCGCCCGGGCTCCCGGTGGTCAGGTCGAAGCGGATGTCGGCCGAGTCGCGCCGGCCGAGCACCGTCACCTGCAACTCCTGGTCCATCAGCAGACGGTCGGTGACCCGGCGGCCGATGAAGCCGTCGGCGCCCAGCAGCAGCACCCTCATCGGGGGTGTCCTTCCACGAAGCCAGCTCGGGACGACCTGGCGGACTGAAATTCGACGAACGGGACGAAAGCGGGGATCCACGGCGGATCCCGGGGTGGATCGACAACCGGGGTGGATCGACAACCGGGGAGGTCGACGGCGGGGCGGTCGACGGCGGGGCGGTCGACGGACGGCGCTCAGCGGTGCGAGTCGGCCCGGCCGAGCACCGCCACGGCGTACGCGGGCGGCTCCACGGCGAAGCGTTCCTGCGCCCGCTGCCGCCCGGCCGGCCCGAGCCGGCCGCGCCGGGCGGGCGGCAGCCGCTCGGCGGTGTCCCGGGTCCTCGGCCCGGTCAGCGGGTACCGCTGGAACTCGTGCTCCGGCAGGCCCTCGACCAGCCGGTCGCACCGGTCTCCGGTGCCACGCCGGGGATGCGGACGGGCACCCTCGGTGAACAGGGCAACGCGCACGGGAGACCTCCAGGGCAGAGCGGATTCACTGGGCGGGATCACGGACGGATCGACGGATTTCCGGGCGGCCCGAGCGGTCGCCGGGGCGCCCGGCACGGCGGCGGGGACGGCCGGTCCGGAGCGCCGCGTCCGGTACCCCCGGGCGCCCGCCCGCTCCGGCGGTCGGGCCCGACCCGCCGGGACCTCTCGGCCGCGGCCGCCCTCCGGTTCCTCCGGCGGCCGCGACTCCCCCACACCTGTTCGGTCCGACAGCAGAAAGGTAGGACCGGCCCAGGCCGATCCATCGGTCACATGCCTGCCTGCCACCTGATCGAGTGAACCGCAGTGACCTCGGCCCGAATCGGGCCGTTACCGGGCGGTATGCGCGGCCGCCCGCGCGGGCCCGCCCCGGCCCCGCCGCGATCAGCTCCCGGCGCGCCCGATCAGCTCCCGCACCGCCCGGGCGACCTGGTCGGGGTGCTCCATCATCGCCACGTGCCCGGACTCCGGCAGCACCAGCAGCCGGGCGTCCTCGAAGGCCTCGCAGGCCCGGCGGGCCGAGCGGTAGGAGACCAGCCGGTCGCGCAGCCCGTACACCAGCAGCACCGGCGCCGTCACCCGCTCGGCCTGCCGCCACAACGCCTGCTCGCCGCGCTCGGTGTACGCCGAGACGATGCCGCGGGCCGAACCGGCCAGCGCCTGCATCGCGTGCGGCACCTCCATCCGGCGCCGGTACTCGGCCACCGCCTCGGCCCGGACCGTCGGGCTCAGGCCGTCCGGGTCGCCGAAGACCAGCCGCAGCAGGTCCGCGGTGGCGGCCTCGGCGTCGCGCCCGCCCGCGGACAGCCGGCGCAGCAGCGCGGGCGCCCCGGGCAGCGCGAGCAGGCCGGTCGGCCAGGCGGTGTGCTGCGGGGGCAGCTCGGGCAGGGCCGGCGAGACCAGGGTGAGGCTGCGCACCAGGTCCGGGCGCAGGGCGGCCAGCCGGACGGAGACCGCGCCGCCGAGGGAGTTGCCGAACAGGTGGACCGGGCCCCGGCCGGAGGCCTCCAGGTAGCCGATCACCGCGCGGACGTGGCCGGAGACGGTGAGGTCGCCGTCGGTGGGCGGGTGGGAGCGGCCGAAACCGGGCAGGTCCACGGCCTCGCCGTCGACCACCCCGGAGAGCCGGCCCATCAGGGCCTCCCAGTTGGCGGCCCAGCCGCCGAGGCCGTGCACGAAGAGCCCGGGCTCGCGCCCGTCGGCGGCGCCGTCCGCGAGCGGACGGTGCACCGCGAGCACCGCACCCGGGACCTCGACCGTACGCACCTGCTGCTCAGCACCGCTCATGATGGACGATGGTAGTGAGCCGGGCCCGTGGACGGGCGCGGCGGGCGCCCGGGGCCGGTCCGGCCGGCGGCCGCCTCCGTCACACCACTGCCGACGCCGAGGTCAGCGCCGTATTGTGGGCTCCTGACAACCAGGACGATCGTCTTTTCTCGCCTCCGCCGAACGCGGGCGCGGTTACCGAAAAGTAGAATCGGCCATCTTGCCAGCCCCGGACAGAACCCGAAGTGAGGAGCGCCGTGACGGCCATCCAGGAGGCGCAGGAGCGCCCGCGCGGTGCCCGCCTGCCGCGAAGCGCCCGCCGTGAACAACTGCTCGGTGCCGCCCAGGAGGTGTTCGTCGCCCAGGGCTACCACGCGGCCGCCATGGACGACATCGCCGACCGCGCCGGGGTGAGCAAGCCGGTGCTCTACCAGCACTTCCCCGGGAAGCTGGAGCTGTACCTGGCGCTGCTGGACAAGCACTGCGACGCGCTGGTCGACGCGACCCGCGAGGCGCTGTCGGCGACCACCGACAACAAGCAGCGCGTGGCCAACACCATGGAGGCGTACTTCAACTACGTCTCCAGCGAGTCCGGCGCCTTCCGGCTGGTCTTCGAGTCGGACCTGACCAACGAGCCGGCCGTGCGCGAGCGGGTCGAGCGGGCCTCCGAGGCGAGCGCGACGCTGGTCAGCAAGGTGATCCAGGAGGACACCGACCTGCCCGAGGCGGAGTCCAAGCTGCTGGCCGCCGGGGTCTGCGGCCTGGCCCAGATCACCGCCCGGTACTGGCTCTCGCAGGGCCTGGAGATCCCGCGCGACGAGGCGATCCGGCTGGTCGCCAGCCTGTCCTGGCGCGGTCTGAAGGGCTTCCCGATGCACCCGGGCGAGCAGGCCGGCGAGGGCGCCGCCCAGTAGGACCGCCCCACCGTCCACCGGGGCCGATCACCCGACCTTCGCCGGGCCGGTGATCCGGTGCTCTATGGTGAAGCCGTACGGCGCGGTCGCCGCGAACGCTTGTCCCAGGCGGTCCGGTGCCCGTGCGTGGAGGCTGCAAACCCGGAGGGACGGAAGCCGTGGAGGTCAAGATCGGCGTGCAGAACGCGCCGCGCGAGATCGTGATCGAGAGCTCGCAGACTGCCGATGAGGTCCAGAGCGCGGTCGCCAAGGCGCTGGAGGGCTCGGAGAAGATCTTCGCGCTGTCCGACGAGCACGGCCGCCGCATCATCGTCCCGGCCGAGCGCCTGGCGTACGTGGAGATCGGCGAGTCGGCCGCCCGCAAGGTCGGCTTCGGCACCGCCTGAGGCGGCGCGCGAGATCGTTCCGGTGCCCCGTTCCCGTGAGGGAGCGGGGCACCGTCGCGTGTACGGCCGGGTGGGGCGGGGTACGGCGACAGTGGCGACGCCGGTGTCGCACGCCCGTTCCCCCCGGGAGGCAGCCTTGCTGGTCGAGTGGATCGCCTTCGCCCTGGTCGGCCTGGTCACGGGCGGCGCCGCCCTGCTGGCCCTGCCGTCGTACTTCCGGGCCGCCCGGCGGATGACACCGGGCACCGCGCTGGCGGGGGCGCTGGTCGGCGGGGCGGTCGCGCACTTCAGCCTGGACGGCCGCTACCCGGCGGTGTCCGTCGCGGCCGCGGCGGTGGCCTCGGGCGTGCTCACCTCGCTGCTGGCCCGGCCGGATCACGCCGCCGGGCGCGCCCCGGCGCACCGGCACCACCCGCACCGGCCCGGCACCCACCGCGCGCAGCGGCGGCACCGGGCGGTGTGAACCCGGGCGGTGTGAACCCGGCCGTCACGGCGGGTGTGCGGACGCCGGTCAGGAGGCCAGGCCGAGGGCGGCCATCCGCTTGGTGTGCGCCTCGGTGATCCGGTTGAACATCTTGCCGACCTCGACCAGGTCGAAGCCCTGCACCTGGACGCCGCCGACCAGCAGGTTCGACAGCGCGTCGCGCTCGGCGACCACCCGCTGGGCCTGGCTGAGCGCCTCGCCCATCAGCCGTCGGCCCCACAGGGCGAGCCGCCCGCCGGCCCGCGGGTCGGCCTCGATGGCCTGGCGGACCTTGTCGACGGCGAACTGGGCGTGGCCGGTGTCGGACATGACGCCCAGCACCAGGTCGCGGGTGTCGTCGTCCAGCCGGACGGCCACCTCGCGGTAGAAGTCGGTCGCGATGGCGTCGCCGACGTAGGCCTTGACCAGGCCCTCCAGCCAGTCGGAGGGCGCCGTCATCCGGTGGAAGAGCTCCAGCGGCTCGACGAACGGCCGCATCGCCTCCTGCGGGTTCGCGCCGATCTCGGCCAGCCGGTCGTGCAGGCGCTGGTAGTGCTGGAACTCGGCGGAGGCCATCCGCGCCAGGGCCGCCTTGTCGGCGAGGTCGGGCGCCAGCTTGGCGTCCTCGGCGAGCCGCTCGAAGGCGCTCAGCTCGCCGTACGCGAGCGCGCCGAGCAGGTCCAGCACGGCCGCCCGGTAGCCGGGTTCGGCCGAGCACGCGGCCCAGTCCCCGATCGAACCGGCCGCCGTGTCCTGCGTCTCACCATGGGTCTCCATGACCCGCCACCTTAGTGCCGCCCGGCTCGCTCTCCGGTCATCGGGCGCGCGCGGTGACCGGCCGGAACGACCGGTCCGGTGGCAGTTGCCGGGGGCAATGTCAGACGCGTCACGTGTTCGAGTCGTCGCCTGACTGTATGGTGGTACGGAGCCCCGTCGTGTTCGCACGGTGTCACCGCCGTCTCGGTAACCCGCGCGAGCCCGCTCCGTAGCGGCACCGTCCAACCGGACGTGTCCGCACCGGAAGCACGGGTCCTCATGTACGCGGATGCCCGGTCGGAGAGCCGATCGGCTCCGACCATGGCTTGGACTTCAAGCCTTGGCACCGCATCAGTGGCCGAGCGAGGGCCGCCGAGACCACGCCCCGAGGCGGAGGTCCCGCGCAGGTCCCTCACGGGAACCTTCCCCGACGCCGCCGGCGACGCGCCCCCGCACCGGGGCAGCGCGCACCGGCCGGCCGCAGGGACCGGCGCGGTTGTGCGTTCGCGCAGCTGTATCAGGGCCGCCCAGGCCCGTACGCAGCCGTGCGGCTGCCCGCCCGCCGCTCGCTCTCGGCCCCTCCACACGGAAGAGGCAGCACCCTGTCCACCACCGCTGAACCCATCAAGACGACCTTCCGGGACCTGGGGATCCTCCCGGAGACCGCCGAGGCCCTGGAGGCCGTCGGCATCGTCCACCCCTTCCCCATCCAGGAGATGACCCTCCCGGTCGCGCTGACCGGCCACGACGTCATCGGCCAGGCCAAGACCGGCACCGGCAAGACCCTCGGCTTCGGCCTCCCGCTGATCGAGCGGGTCGTCGTGCGCGCCGACGTGGACGCCGGCCGGGCCGCCGCGGAGCAGCTCACCGAATTCCCGCAGGCGCTGATCGTCGTCCCGACCCGCGAGCTGTGCACCCAGGTCACCAACGACCTCCAGACCGCCGGCAAGGTGCGCGACGTGCGCGTCCTCGCCGTCTACGGCGGCCGGGCCTACGAGCCGCAGGTGGAGGCGCTCTCCAAGGGCGTCGACATCGTGGTCGGCACCCCGGGCCGTCTGCTCGACCTGGCCGGGCAGAAGAAGCTGAACCTGTCCAAGGTCCGCTCGCTGGTCCTGGACGAGGCCGACGAGATGCTCGACCTGGGCTTCCTGCCCGACGTCGAGAAGATCATCACCATGCTGCCGGCCAAGCGGCAGACCCTGCTGTTCTCGGCCACCATGCCGGGCCAGGTGATCAGCCTCGCCCGCCGGTACATGAGCCAGCCGACCCACATCCGGGCCACCGCCCCGGACGACACCGGCACGACCGTCGCCAACATCGAGCAGCACATCTTCCGTGCGCACTCGCTGGACAAGGTCGAGATGGTCTCGCGCATCCTCCAGGCCGACGGCCGCGGGCTGGCGATGATCTTCTGCCGCACCAAGCGCACCGCCGCCGACGTCTCCGACCAGCTGACCCAGCGCGGCTTCGCGGCCGGCGCGGTCCACGGCGACCTCGGCCAGGGCGCCCGCGAGCAGGCGCTGCGGGCCTTCCGCAACGGCAAGGTCGACGTCCTGGTCTGCACCGACGTGGCGGCCCGCGGCATCGACGTCGAGGGCGTCACCCACGTCATCAACTACCAGTGCCCCGAGGACGAGAAGACCTACCTGCACCGGATCGGCCGTACCGGCCGGGCCGGCGCCTCCGGCACCGCCGTCACCCTGGTCGACTGGGACGACATCCCGCGCTGGCAGCTGATCAACAAGGCGCTGGACCTGTCGTTCAACGACCCGGAGGAGACCTACTCCACCTCGCCGCACCTGTACGAGCTGCTGAAGATCGCGCCGGGCACCAAGGGTGTCCTGCCGCGCTCGGAGCGCACCCGTGCCGGGCTCAACGCGGAGGCCGTCGAGGACCTCGGCGAGACCGGCGGGCGCGGTGCCCGCTCGGGCCGCGGCGGTCGCGGTGGCCGGGACGGTCGCGGCGGGCGTGACGGCTCCGGCCGTCCGGGCACCCCCGCGGTCGAGGCCGAGGCCGAGGAGCAGAAGCCGCGCCGCACCCGTGAGCGCCGCCGCACCCGTCGGGGCTCGGCGGTCGAGGGCGAGGCCGCTGCCGTCGTGACCGACGCCGCCGTGGTGGCTCCGGCCGTCGAGGGCACCGAGGGCGAGGCCGCGCCGCGCCGTCGCCGTCGCCGCTCGCGCGGCGGGGCCGGTGCGGGCGAGGCCGCGGTGGCGGTCGAGGCGGCTCCGGTCGCCGAGGCCGTGGTCACCGAGGCCGTCGTCGCCGAGCCCGTCGTCGCCGCGGCCGTCACGGTCGAGGCGGCTGTCGAGGCGGTCGCCGAGGCTCCGGCCGAGGTGAAGAAGGCCACCCGCACCCGGACCCGCAAGCCGAAGGCGGAGGCCGCTGAGGCCGTCGTCGAGGCGGCCGTCGAGGCCCCGGCTCCGGCCAAGAAGGCCACCCGCGTCCGCAAGCCGAAGGCCGAGGCCGAGGCCGTCGAGACCGTCGCCGAGGCGGCCACCGAGACCCCCGCCCCGGTCAAGACGGCCCCCCGCGTCCGCAAGCCGAAGGCCGAGGCCGAGGCC
>NZ_JBHUAF010000349.1:0-9254 GCF_042789895.1 Kitasatospora sp. NPDC056783 | reverse complement strand
AGGTGGGGTCGCCGAGCCCCCGGCCCGCCGTCAGCCCAGCAGCAGCTGCCTGGCCTTCGCGGCCACCTCGGGGGACGCCTTCGAGAGGGCGCCCGACGCGTACGGCGGCTGCGGGTCGTACTCGATCATCAGCTGGATCGCCTCCGCGACGGTGTCCCCGGCGATCAGGCCGGTCATGGTCAGCGCGAGGTCGATCCCGGCCGAGACCCCGGCCGCGGTCGCGTACTTGCCGTCGACCACGACCCGCTCGCTGCCGGTCGGCCGCGCCCCGAAGGTCGCCAGCTGGTCCAGGCAGATCCAGTGCGAGGTCGCCCGGCGCCCCTCCAGCAGCCCGGCCGCGCCCAGCAGCAGCGAGCCGGAGCAGACCGAGGTGGTCCAGGTGGTGGTCGCGTCGATGGCGCGCACCCACTCCAGCACGGCCTCGTCGGTCAGTTGGGCGGGCGTCCCCGGTCCGCCGGGCACCAGCAGCACGTCGGCCGAGTCCACCTCGTCCAGCGTGGCGTCGGCGGTGAGCGCCAGGCTCTTCATGTCGGTGCGCATCGGCCCGCGCCGGGCGGCCGTGAACACCACCTCGGCGCCGGGGATGCGGGACAGCACCTCGTAGGGGCCGACCGCGTCCAGGGCGGTGTACTCGTCATACAGCAGAACGGCGACGCGCATCAGTGACCTCCGATGGGTTCGGGACGGAAGCGGCGGCGGTACTCGGCGGGCGGGGCGGCCAGGGCCCGGACGAAGGCGCGCCGCATCGCCTCCGGGGTGCCGTAGCCGCAGGAGCGCGCGATCCGCTCGACGCCGTCGTCGGTGTCCTCCAGCAGCCGCCGGGCGGCCTCCAGCCGGACTCCGTCCACGTACCGGCCCGGGGTCACCCCCACCTCGGCGGTGAAGGCGCGGGCGAAGTGCCGTGGCGACAGCGCCGAGCGGTCGGCCAGTGCCTCGACCGACAGATCGGCCTCCGGGTGCTCGGCGATCCACCGCTGCACCTCGCGCAGCGGCCGGCGGACGGCCACCTGGGCGGCCAGCTGGGTGCTGAACTGGGCCTGGTTGCCCGGCCGTCGCAGGAAGACCACCAGGTGACGGGCGACCAGCAGCGCGGTGTCCCGCCCGAGGTCCTCCTCGACCAGGGCCAGCGCCAGGTCGATCCCGGCGGTGACCCCGGCCGAGGTGGCGACATGCCCGTCCCGGACGTGGATCGGGTCCGGGACCACCTCCACGTCCGGGAACCGCCGGGCCAGTTCCTCGCAGAACGCCCAGTGGGTGGTCGCCCGGCGCCCGGCCAGCAGCCCGGCCTCGGCGAGCAGGAAGGCGCCGGTGCACACCGACACCACCCGCTCGGCCCGGTCGGCCAGCTCCCGGATCGCCGCCACCAGGGCGGCGTCGGGGCGGCCGGTGCCGTCCCCGCCGGGAACCAGCAGGGTGTGCACCGGACCGGCCTCGGCGAGGTCCGCGTCCGGCAGCAGCCGCAGGCCGCTCTGGGTGCGCACGGGGTGACCACCGGGGGAAGCGGTGGTCACCCGGTACGCCCCCGACGGGCCGCCGGCTCGGGCGGCCCCCGCGAACACCTCCAGGGGACCGGTCACGTCGAGGCTCTGCACGCCCTCGAAGAGGACGATGACCACGTGGCGCGCTCTCATGCCGTCAGCCTGGCAGCGGGCCGCGGTGGCGGCAATGACCTGCTTCCCACCTTTCCTGCCATCGGACGCGGGGAAGGACGCGGGGAAGGACGCGTGAAGAGGCGGGGCCCGCCCCGGACGGTGGGGCCGCCCGAGGGGCCAAGGTCAGCGGTACAGCGCCTGGTCGAACCGGATCTGGGCCGGGGGCAGGCCCGCCGCCGCCAGCCGGGTGCGCACCGAACCGACCATGCCGATCGGACCGGTGACGCAGGCCAGGTGGTCGCGCCAGTCGCCGGCCGCCGCGACGGTGTCGGCGAGTTCCCCGACGGTGACCGGGGTGACGGTCAACCACGGCTTGTGCAGGCCGAGTTCGGAGAGCGACTGCCAGTCGTAGAGGTCCGTGCGGTCCCGGGCGCCGACGAACAGGTGGACCATCCGGCCGGTCGGCCGGTGGGCGGTCTGCTGCTCGATGATCGCCTTCATCGGGGCCAGCCCGGTGCCGCCCGCGACCAGCAGCAGGTCGCGCTGGTCCTCGTCGGGCATCAGACTGCCGCGCGGCGGGCCGAGGCGCAGCCGGTCGCCGACCGAGGTGTGCTCGACCAGCGCGGAGCTGACCCCGCCGGGGCCGGTGCGGCGGACGTGGAACTCCAGCTCGTTGTCGGCGCGCGGGGCGCACCCCATCGAGTACTGCCGCCAGGTGTGCGGCAGCGCCGGGTGCTCGACCGTGCCGTACTGGCCGGCCCGGTACGGGTACGGCTCCCCGGTGCGCACCCGCACCACGGCGAGGTCGGGCCGGCGGCGCTCGTGGCCGGTCACCACGGCGTGCCAGTACGGGGGCTCGGTGAGCGCCGAGTCGGCGCCGGCGACCATCGCGCCGACGGCGAACCGCAGCATCCGCACCCAGGCGCCCTCCAGCTCGTCGGTCCAGCGCTCGCCGGCCCGGTGCCGGACGGCCGCGCACAGGGCCTCCTCGAAGGCCTCGTAGTGCACCGGGCGCACGCCCAGCTTGCGGTGGTCGCGGCCGAGCTGGCGCAGCGTCCGCTCCAGTTCGGCCGGGCGGTCGAGGTTGTCGATCAGGTGGTGGAAGATCCGTTCCAGGTGGAGCTGCTGGAACTCCATCGAGGCGGGGAAGAGCGGTCGCAGGTAAGGGCGGTGGCTGAACATCACCAGGTAGAGGTGGTCGATCAGGTCCGCGAGCGGGGAGATCACATCGAGGTCGCGCCGGATCAGGTGCTGGTCGGCGGCGCCGTCGTAGCCGCCCTCCTCGCCGTACGCGCCGTACCCGAAGTCGCCGCCGCCCGACGAGGACGGGGCGAGGAGTTGGCGTCGCAGGCGCATCGCGTGATGGCGGGCGATCAGGCGGTCGTACTCGGCGGTGGCGGTGGCGGTGCCAGTGCTGATGCTGCTGCTGTTGTCCATGTCCCGCCCAGTGAACTGCCGAGCCGTCGAACACGAGAAGGGCCGATCGCCCCGGACGGACCCGGGACCAACGACCCCTTGCGGATGTGACGGACGTTACGGAACGGTTCTCGGCCGCCGTGGTACGAATCCGGACACTTGGCGGCGAACGGGCGCGGGAACGGGCGCGGACGCCGAATCGGACGCCCGGCCGGACGCCGAATCGGACGGCGGACCGGGCGACGGGCCGGGGACGGCGGAAAGGCGCCCCGCGCCCTGGCGCTCTCCTTCACCAGGACCCGGGGCACCGCCGTCAGGCTCCCGCCTGGCGTGCCTCCCGGCGTTCCAGCCGCCGCTGCCGGCCCTGGCGCAGCGGCTGGTCGGGCAGCCACCCGAAGGTGAGACAGGACCCCACCACCCCGAGCATCATCCCGATCACGAACCCACCCAGGTTGGAGGTGAGCCAGGTGCCGAGCGACGCCAGCACGGCGACGAAGGAGTAGAACAGCCGCTGAGCCGGGTTGAACAGGATCAGCAGACCGCACAGCACCATCACCGCCGGCACCAGGTACCCGGCCAGCCCTTCCATCCCGATGTGCAGGATGACGGGCAGCGGGGCCTTCAGGGTGAACAGGATCTCGGCACCGCCGAGCGTCACCAGCAGTCCGCCCCAGAACGGTCGTCTGCCCCGCCAGTCGCGTGTGACCGGGCGTGCGGCAGGACCGGCGTCGGGGGCGGCGACGGCCTGAGCGGCGGGCGCGGCCGCCGTCCCCTCGGCTGCCACCCCCTCGGCCCCGGCCGCGGTGCCCTCACCGGTGTCGGCCGGCTCCGGTACGGACTCCGCCATGTCAGCAGCCCGTGGAGCTGAAGCTCAGCCGCAGGTTCGGCAGTTTGAACCCGACGGCGGTGCTCGCGTAGTTGTGCTGGTTCAGGTTGGTCAGCGTGACGTGGTCGGCCTGCTGGCCGAACACGCCGGGGTTGCCCTTGCCGACCGGTCCGGCCTTGGTGTACGTGCTGGCGTCGCCGCCGATCTCGATGTTCTTGAACTCCGCGTCGCCGGACAGCAGGTCGGAGTCGGTGGTGAGGTCGCTGGCGGAGACGGGGGTGCCCTTGTCGCCTGCGCGGATCAGCAGGTTGACGCCGCCGAGGTCGACGCTCTGGCAGAGGTTGGTGATCTCGGCCTTCTTGATCGCCGACACCGCGACCAGCACCTGTCCGCCGGTGGAGCCGGAGTTGGGGCTGTCGGGGATCATCGAGTCCAGCGCGCCGAACTGCGCGAAGCCCTCGCCGTCCAGTTTGTCGGCGGTGATGGTGAACGGCATTCCGGAGATGGAGAACTGGGCGGCGAGCACGCCCTGGGCGGTGAGCGCCATCAGGACGCCCCCGGCCGCGACGGCCGGAACGGCCATCAGGGCGGTCCGCTTCATCCGGACCCGGCCCCTTCTCGGCCCGCTCGGCGTCTGCGGGGTCTCGGCCGCCGTGGCGGCGTCCTCGGACATGGCCATGTGTGCTCCCTATGGGTGGAGATGGGTGTGCAGGCACTTGGCACGTTGTCCTGGCGCGGACAGCGTTCCCCGGCGCGACCGGACCGCCGGCCCCTCGGCAGCGGGGCGGGCAGGGTCGGCGCGCGGTAAGTAACTGGGAAGCTACTGCCCGGTATTGGCCGGGTCAATACGGGTGCACGAAGGTTTCTTCACCAATCCGCGACCCGTCGCGGCCAGTCCCGCACCCCCAGCCGCTCGGCCGCCTCCGCCGGTCCGAGGAACGGTGACAGGCAGAACATGCTCAACACCGGCAGCAGATCGAGAAGTTGATCCGTCCTTCCGGAGTCGATCCACCGGTAGACCGCGCTGTAGACGCCGCCCACCACGGCGTCCACCAGATCCTTCGACTCGACCCCGCCCGGAAGTTGGGGCACTTCGGCGAAGAACGCGCGGAACCTGGTGAGAAGTTGGGCCCGCTCACGCCGGCCGGACGGGCCCACCGCCTCGATCTCGATCACCGCCATGGTGGCGAACGCCGGTGTTCCCGCGAGCAGTTGCAGCATCACACCGAGCGCCTTGCGAATCCCCCGGCACCAGTCGGATTCGGCCGTGAAGGCCTCCGCCATCCGCCGGATCACCACACCGGTGCCGTAGCGGTGCGCGGCCAGGAAGGCGTCCTCCTTACCGCTGAACAGCTCGTAGAAGACCGGCCTGGTCACGCCCGCCGCGCGACAGATGTCGCTCACCGTGGCGTGCTGGTAGCCGCGTTCGGCGACGGTCCGCACCAGCCCGTCCAGCAGCCGCTCGCGCTGGGTCGCGGCGACCACGCCGGCGGGCAGCCGGCGCGGCCCGGGTTTGATCGAGCGGGCCGGATCGCGGCCGGTCCGGGCACCCGGCAGCAACGCCACGTCGGCTCCGCGGAGGTGTTTCCGATCCATCACCAACTCCTGTGTCCTGTATTGACATTGGCGGAACACCGGGTTTACAACACTGACAGGTTTCCAACCGGTGGGCCAGCACACGTCCACCGGTCGGACCTCCGGGGGCTCCGACGGTCCTGGGCGTTCGCCCAGGCCACGGGACCGCAGCGGAGGCGGGACCGCGACGGAGGCAGCCGTCGACGTGCCGCCACGGCACCGCACGTCCCCGACCGAACGGCGCAGTGCCGCGGCGTTCCACGCCGCCGTCCGTCCGCGAGGCCGAACCACCGCACCGCCGCACCATCGCACCACCGCAAGGCCGCACCGCCGTACGCGCACTCCGCGTACGTCCGCACCGCCGTACCGCACGGACGGGCCCGTGGCGCCGGGCCCGCCCGCCCCTCGGCGTGAGCCGAGCCAACCGGTACGCCCCCCTCCGGTACGAAGCCCCCGGTACGACCCGCACCTCCCCCGCCGTGCACGCCACCACCACACCCGCACGCGGGGAATCCCCCACCCGTCCTCCGGACGGAGAGAGGCACCCTCATGCGCATCAGCCGCACCCTCGCCACCGCCGCCCTCGCCTCGCTCGCCCTCACCGGCGCCGCCGTGGCCCCCGCCCAGGCCGCCGGCCCGGCGGTCCTGACCACCGGCAGCCCGTCCGGCCCGGCCGTCGCCGTCGGCGACGTGCTGAACGCCAACCTGGTCCCCGGCACCTACGCGACCTTCTACAACAGCGCCTCCGGGACGAGTGGCGTCAAGTGTGCCACCTCCTCCTTCTCGGCGACCGTCACCTCCAACCCGGCCGCCCCGGGCAGCGCCACCGAGCAGCTCAACACCCAGACCTTCGGCTCCTGCACCTCCAACGTCGTGGGCGTCACGGGCGTCAAGAGCATCACCGTCAGCAACCTGCCGTGGGTCAACACGGTCAGCGACGCTCCCGGCAACCCGGTCGCGCTCACCCCCGGCACCTCCGGCGCGCTGGGCACCACCGTGGTGCTCAACACCATCCTGGGCAGCGTCAACTGCGTCTACCAGAACGCCACCGGGATCAACGGCACCACCTCGAACACCGGCAACACCATCGGCTTCTCCGCCCAGCCGTTCAGCCTGGTCTCCGGATCCGGCCTGTGCTTCTCGACCGGGTACTTCAGCGCCACCTACGGCCAGGTCATCGACGTCAGCGCCCCCGGCCAGCCGGTCCTCTTCGTCAACTGACACCAGGGCCCGGCCGGCCCGTCATGACGACGGCGGCGTACGGCACCCTCACCGGACCGTACGCCGCCCCACCGCGCCCGACGCCGCCGGACCCCGCGCGGCCGCACGCGAGACAGCGAAGTGACCGGCCGGTAGGGTGGCGCCGCACGGAGACGGCGAACCGGAACGGGGCGGGTTGATGAGCGGCGGCGACGGACACGGCACGGGCTTCTTCACCTCGGTGGCGGACGCCGCCGAACGACTGGCCGCCACCGGCTACCTGGCCTCCCCCGCCGTGGCCACCACCGTCTTCCTCGCCGACCGGCTCGGCAAGCCCCTGCTGGTCGAGGGCCCCGCCGGGGTCGGCAAGACCGAACTCGCCAAGGCCGTCGCCGAGATCGGCCGCGCCCGGCTGGTCCGGCTCCAGTGCTACGAGGGCATCGACGAGGCCCGCGCGCTCTACGAGTGGAACCACGCCAAGCAGCTGCTGCGGATCACCGCCGGCCGCGAGGAGGGCTGGCAGGAGGCGCGCACCGACATCTTCGGCGAGGAGTTCCTGCTCACCCGCCCGCTGCTCACCGCGATCCGGGGCGAGGAGCCGACGGTGCTGCTGATCGACGAGATGGACAAGGCCGACGTCGAGGTGGAGGCGCTGCTGCTGGAGGTGCTCAGCGACTTCCAGGTCACCGTCCCCGAGCTGGGCACCATCACCGCGAGCCGCCGCCCCTTCGTCCTGCTCACCTCGAACGCCACCCGCGAGCTCTCCGAGGCGCTGCGCCGCCGCTGCCTCTTCCTCCACCTCGACTACCCCGAGGCCGAGTTGGAGCGCCGGATCGTCCGGCTCAAGGTGCCCGGCCTGGACGCGACGCTGGCCGAGTCGCTGGTCCGGATCGTCGGCGCGCTGCGCGCCATGGAGCTGCGCAAGGCACCGTCCGTCGCCGAGACCATCGACTGGGCGCGCACCCTGCTGGCCCTCGGCGCCGACACCCTGGACGAGGCCGTCGTCCGGGACACCCTCGGGGTGATCCTCAAGCACCAGGAGGACGTCCGCAAGGCCGCCGGAAAGCTCACCCTGGCATGACCACCCCGGCCCCGGCGGACACCGCCGCCCGCCTCACCGGCCTGGTCCGCGCGCTGCGCGGGCACGGCCTGCCGATCGGCCCGGCCGAGACGGTGGACGCCGCCGCCGTGCTGGACGTCCTCGGCTTCACCGACCGCGAGCAGGTACGGGCCGGCCTGGCCGCCGCCCTGCTGCGCTCCGAGCGCCCGCGGACGGTCTTCGACGCCGCCTTCGACCTGTTCTTCCCGCTCGGCGTCGGCACCCCCGAGGCCCTCCGGGCCGACCCGCCGCCCGTTCCGGAGGACCCCGAGCCGCCCCGCTTCGGCCGCCCCGACCCGCTGCGCGACCGGCTCCGCGAGCGCCTGGCCGCCGCACTGGCCGCCGACGACCGCGCCGCCCAGGCCCGGCTGGCCGGCGAGGTGGTGGAGGCCTTCGGCCGCTACGGCGCCGGCTCCTCGCCCGGCTCCGACGGCTGGTCCGCCCAGCAGGCCCTCGGCCGGCTCTCCCCCGAGACGCTGCTCGCCCGCGTCCTGGCCGCCCTGCGCGAGGCCGGCCCGGGCGCCGTCGACCTCTCCGACCGGGTGCTCGCCGACGAGATCCGCCGCCGCATCCGGGACTTCCGCGCCATGACCGCCGGCGAGGCCCGCCGCCGGGTCGCCGAGCTGCGCGGCCCCGAGCGGATCGCCGAACGCGCCGTCGCCCCCACCGCCGACCTGGTCGACTTCCTCTACGCCGGGCGCACCCAGCTCGCCGAACTACGCCGCACCGTGCACCCGTTGGCCCGCAAGCTGGCGACCCGGCTGGCCGCCCGGCGGCGCCGTGCCGCCCGCGGCGAGATCGACCTGCGCCGCACCCTGCGCCGCTCGCTGACCACCGGCGGGGTGCCGATGCGCCCCGCGTACCGGCTGCGCCGCCCGGCCCGGCCGGAGCTGGTGCTGCTGTGCGACGTCTCCGGTTCGGTGGCGGGCTTCGCCGACTTCACCATGCTGCTGGTCCGGGCGATGAGCGAACAGTTCGGCAAGGTCCGGGTGTTCGCCTTCGTGAACCGCACCGCCGAGGTCACCGGCCTGCTCCGCGGCGGCGGCGACCCGGCCGGGCTGGCCGCCCGGATCCTCACCGAGGCCGAGGTGACGGGCTACCACGGCAACAGCGACTACGGCTCCGCGCTCGCCGAGTTCGCCGAACGCCACCTGGACGCCGTCGGCCCGCGCACCTGCGTCCTGGTCCTCGGCGACGCCCGGAACAACCACCGCGACCCCAACCTGGACGCGCTGCGCCGGATCGACGCCCGGGCCCGCCGGGTGTTCTGGCTCAACCCCGAGCAGCCCTCGCTCTGGCCGACCGGCGACTCCGCCGCGCTCGCCTACGCGGGCGTCGTGGAGATGCACTCCTGCCGCAACGCCCGCCGTCTCGGCGAACTGATCGCCGGGCTGCTGCCCGTGTAGGCCGTGTCCGGTCGATCTCGTCGGATCAGCGCCCGGCGGGATCGGCCGGCCAGGGCCCGGTCAGACAGGGCCCGGTCAGACAGGGCCCGGTCAGACAGGGCCCGGTCAGACAGGGCCCGGCCGGCCCGCCCCTCGACGGG
>NZ_JBHUAF010000348.1:0-9298 GCF_042789895.1 Kitasatospora sp. NPDC056783 | reverse complement strand
CCGCTACCCGAACCGGGGCAGCTTCCGCCCGCCCGCCCGCCGCCAGACGTCCGGCAGCCGCCGGCGGGCGGCCTCCCGGGTGGCCAGCTGGCGCGCGTACAGGACGCCGTAGCCGAAGGGCTCGCCGCCGGTCGCCGCATTGGCGGCGAGCGCGGTCGCGGCCACCACGGCGTCCTGGTGGTCGCCCAGCACCTCCTGGACGGCCTTCATCCGCCGCGCGTAGCGGTCCGCCCGGGCGCCGGCCACCGGGGCGGCGGTCTCGCCCGCGTAGCGGGCGCGTTTGGCCGCCTTGCGGGCCTCGTGGAGGGCGAGGTCCCGGTCCTCGGGGGCGGCGGCGAGGGCGGTGCGGACGCGTTCGGCCGTACGGCGCTGCTCGCGGGCGGCGATCCGGGAGAGCTCCGGGAGGGCGCCGCGGTCCGCGCGTGGGCGCAGCGGCGGGTCGGCGAGGAGGGCGGTGAGGGCCTCGCCGAGGGCCCGGCGGCGGGGATCGTCGAGGGCGGCGACGACCTCGGGCCACACCTGGCGGTACTCGGCCTCGCCCCACCGCTCCAGGGCGTCGGCGACCCGCCGCGGCTCGCACGCGGCGGGCAGCTCACGGGCCTCGGCGGCCAGTCGTCCGGCCAGCACCTCGCGGTCCCGCGCCCCGCCGAGGGCGGCGCCGAGCCAGCGCAGTTCGGCGGCCAGCTCATCGGTGGCGCCGGGGGTGAACAGTCGCCGGAAGGTCCGCAGGGCGCTGCGCAGCCGCCGGCAGGCGACCCGCATCCGGTGCACGGCGTCCGGCTCGTCCGCCCTCACGGCGTCGTCCAGTCCGGCCAGCACCACGGCCTGCGCCTCGATCCGGGCCAGCAGGACCTGCCCCACCGTGACGGTGCTCTCGGTTGTCACCATGTGCGCTCGCCCCCTCGTCGGGTCAGCGGGAACGCTTTCCAGGCTAGGTCCTGTCCGGTCGGTCCTGGCGGATCGGACAGGACCTGATGCGGGCCGGAGCGCTGTCGAAAGGGCAGACGGACCCGCAGGCTACTGAGCACGTGTCAGCCGGAACAGGGACCTACGGTCCCTCGTGCCGGACGCGAGCGCCATGGCATACTCCGGAGCGTGACGATCTCCTCCCACACGACCAGGGCCCTGCGGGCCGCGGTGTTCACCGCGCTCGCCGTGCCGATGGCCGCGTTGGGCCAGGTGGTCATCACGGGCCGCCCGCTGCCGCTGTCGCTGGTGGCCTCGGCCTGTGCCGTCGTCTTCCTCGTCGCGGCCGTGTCGGCCGGCGGGGAGCGGCGGATGCTGCACATCTCCGGCGTGATGGTGCCGGTCGAGCTGCTGCTCAACACCACGTTCAACCTGGGCCAGACCAGCTGTTCGCCGGTGCTGACCGGCCAGGTGCCCGCCCGTGGGGTGAACCTGCTGGTCTGTGGTGGCGGTTCGGTGGACGGATCGCTGCTGGGCGGCCCCCTGGGCCACGCCGGGCAGTCGGCGCCCGCCGCGACCCAACTGCTGCTCCTGCTGGTGCACGTGGTGATCGCGGTGGCGGCCTCGGCCTGGCTGCGGATGGGCGACGCCGCCCTGTCCGGCCTGGCCCGGGCGCTGTGCGCGCTGCGCGAGTCGCTGGCCGGCCCGCTGCGTGCCCTGGTCGTCCTGCTGCTCCCGGCCCCGGCGCGTCCGGTGCTGCGGGTGCCGCTGCCGGTGTCGGACCGTGCCCGGCCGCGCCGCGCGGACGTGGTGCTGAGCCCGGCACCCCGGCGTGGCCCTCCCGCTTTCGCGCCTGCCTGCTGATCGCCCTTCCCGGCTGATCACTCCGCGTACCCGGCCGGACGGCCCCGGTGCGCCCGCAGGCAGCGCGCACGACTCCCGCGTTCACCGACCCCGCCGCACCAGGTGCGGCTCCCGCGCGCTCCCGCGCGCCGCGTACAGGAGTTGACTTCCCCATGTCGCAGGACAAGAACAAGAACCGCGTCAGTGCCCGTGAGCGGATCCAGGAGGCGCAGCGCCGCGAGCAGCAGGCCGCCAAGCGCCGTCAGCGGATCGTCGTCGCGGTCTCCGCCGTGGCCGTGCTGGCCCTCGCGGGCGGTGTCGCCGTCGCGGTCAACTCGGCTTCGAACAAGGACGACAAGGCCTCCGCCGCCGCTTCGGCGGCGCTGGTGGTGCCCGCGAACGCCTCCGGCGAGAACGGCACGGTGATCACCTACGGCAAGGCCGACGCCCCGCACACGATGGAGATCTACGAGGACTTCCGCTGCCCGGTGTGCAAGCACTTCGAGGCGGCGAACGGCGAGACCGTCAAGAAGCTCACCGAGGACGGCCGGATCAAGGTGAACTTCCACCTGGCGGCCTTCCTGGACAAGAACCTCGGCGGCAAGGGCTCGCGCACCGCGCTGGCCGCCGCCGGCGCCGCGCTGAACGAGGGCGTGGACAAGTTCAAGGCGTTCCACGACGTGCTGTACGCCAACCAGCCGGACGAGCGCGAGGACGGTTTCGGCGACGTCGACCACATCCTGGACCTGGCCGGCCAGGTGCCCGGTCTGAAGACGGACGCCTTCGTGAAGGCGGTGACCGACAAGACCTACGCGCCGTGGGCGGCCAAGGTCTCCGACGCGTTCAACGGCAGCGGGGTGACCGGCACTCCGACGGTCAAGGTCGACGGCAAGACCGTCACCCTGTTCGCCGGCAACGCCGTGGTCTCGCCCGAGCAGTTCACCGCACAGGTCAAGCAGGCGGCCGGCCTCCAGTAGGCCGCACCACCGGACCGCACGGCACCACCCGGCCCGGCCGACTCCCGGCCGGGCCGGCTCCTCCCAGCCAGCCACCGGAGTGTGCTGCCATGACCGCCGCGACCACCGATACCGCGCACCCGCACAGATCCGCCCCCGACGGCGCCGGCGGCACCGGCCGGGCGCCGGTCGGCGCGAGCCGGGCGCTCGCTCTCCTGCTGTTCCTCGGCGGGCTGGTCGGGCTGGCCGCCTCGGCCGTCCTGACCTTCGACAAGCTCCGCATCCTGGAGAACCCCTCCTACGTCCCCAGCTGCAACATCAACCCGGTGATCAGCTGCGGGTCGGTGATGCGCACCGAGCAGGCGGAGGTCTTCGGCTTCCCGAACCCGCTGCTCGGCCTGGCCGCGTTCGGCGCGCTGGCGGCGATCGGCGCGGGGCTGCTCGCCGGAGCCGCGTACCGGCGCTGGTTCTGGCTGGCCCTCAACGCGGGCACCGCGGTGGGCGTGGTGTTCGTGCACTGGCTGATCGACCAGGCGCTGTACGACATCGGCGCGCTGTGCCCGTACTGCATGGTGGTGTGGGCGACGGTGGTGGTGCTGTTCTGGTACACCACGCTGCACAACCTGCGCACGGGTGTGATCCCGGCGGGCCGGCGGCTGCGGGTGGTCGCCGGGGAGGCGGCGCGGTACCACTGGGCGCTGCCGGTGCTGTGGGCAGCGGTGATCGCGCTGCTGGTCCTGAACCGGTTCTGGTACTACTGGAGCACCCTCCTCTGATCATCCGTCACCCCACGTACCCGGCGGAGTGCAGCAGCGCGGCGGCGCCCGTCCGCCGGGCCTCCAGGGCCCCGGCGAGCCGGCGCGCCGCGCCGGGGTGGAGCAAGGCGGCCGCCCGCGCCGGGGTGAAGTACCCGTGGTCGGCGATCTCCTCGGCCTGCAGCCGGACGGCCGCCCCGGAGGCGATCGTCCCGCCGTCGAACATGAACTGGACGGCGGGGTGGGCGTGTTCACCCTGGTCCGGGATCGCTTCGCGCCACTCCACCACGAGCAGGCGCAGCGGCCCGGCCAACAGGCCCGTCTCCTCGTACAGTTCGCGGGCCGCGCACTCGGCGGGCCCCTCCCCCGGGTCCATCCCGCCCCCGGGGAACTGCCACTGGTCGCGGTAACCGGCCTTCAGCAGCAGGACCTTGCCCGTCTCCTCGGTCAGCAGCACGCTGCACCCGACGTAGGCGCGCACCATCCCGGCGAGCCACTGCCCCTCCGTGAGCGCCCGGATGTCCGTCATCGCGCCTCCTCCGCCGACCGCCGCCCTCGGGGACAATCTGCCGCGATCCCCGCCCGTCAAACGGCGGTTGGCGCCGGTCCACCCGAAGGAGTGGCCGCGGCCGCCCGCTACCCGAAGACGGCCCGCCGGACGGCGTTGCGCAGTTCGGTGAGCCGCCGGATGTCCCGGTCGTAGTGCACCTTGTTGGTGAGCAGCAGGGCCCAGCGGCCGAGCCGGCGGGAGACCCAGAGGCCGGTGCCGGTGAAGCCGTAGTGGACGAAGGTGCCCTCGGCAGGTCCAGTGCCGGGGGCGTACAGCCAGGACAGGCCGCGGGCGGGGGCGAGGCCGCCGGTCTGTTCGCGCAGCGACTCCTCGATCCACGGCCCGCCCCAGGGCAGTCCGGGCGGCGGGTCGAGCAGCGCGGTGAGGAAGCGGGCGAGGTCGCGGGCGGTGGAGAAGGCCCCGGCGTTGCCGGAGACCCCGCCGAGCAGCCGGGCGGAGGGGTCGTGGACGACGCCGCGCAGGTGGGTGCCCGCCCGCTCCTCGTACTCGGTGGGCGCGGTGCGGGCGGCGAGCGCCGCGCCGAGCGGCCCGTACCGGGTGTCGGTCATGCCGAGCGGACGCCACGCCCAGCGCGCGGCGAGCTCGTCCAGCGGCCCGCCGCCGAGGTCCTCGACCAGGTGGGTGAGCAGCACCGCGGCCCGGTCGGTGTACTCCACGGCCGTGCCCGGCGGGCGGTGCAGCGGGGCGGTGACGACCCCGGACCGGATCGCCGCGAGGTCCCGCCCGTAGAGCTGCTCGAAGCGGGTGTACGGGAGCATCCCGGCGGTGTGGGCCAGGAGTTGACGGACCGTCACCATTCCCGAGGGGTGCCCGGCGGCGGGGAGCCACCAGCGGCCGAGCGGTTCGTCCAGCGGCAGCCGCCCGGACTGGTGGAGCGCCCCGGCGCAGGGCCAGAGCGCGACGACCTTGGTGAGGCTGGCGAGGTCGTACAGGGTGTCCGGCCCGGGCCGCAGCCGCGCGTACGACCCCTGCCCGAGCGCTCCGTGGCCACCTCCGCCGATCGTGCCGCCCGCGTCGCCGAGGGCCCAGACGGCGCCCGCCCCGACGCCGCGCGCGCCCTCGCCGACGAGCCGGTCCAGCTCCCCGCCGGGCGCGGCCAGGACGGGGAGCCGGTCGGCTCCGGGTGCTCGATGGCTCATCCGTCCGCCTCCCAGGGGCCTCCCGAGGCCCGCTCGCGGGGCCGACGGGAGCCTTCCCCGCGCGGCGGCGGCTCAGACCGCCGGAGCCAGCTCCTTGCCGAGGCAGATGCTCTGCGGGTGGTCCTTGTAGATGCCGAACTTCCGGATCGCCGCGTAGCCCTCGGACTCGTACAGCCCGACGGCCTCGGGCTGCTCGGTGCCGGTCTCCAGGACGACCCGGGTGCGTCCGGCCTCGACGGCGGACCGCTCCAGGCGCCGCAGCATCGCGCGGGCCAGGCCCCGGCCGCGGGCCTCGGGGATCACGAACATCCGCTTCAGCTCGACGTCACCGTCCCGCAGGTCGTCCGGGCCGGCCTGCTTGGCCCGCCAGCCGCCGCAGGCGACCGGGCGGCCGTCCAGGTAGGCGATCACGAACAGGCCGGCCGGCGCCTCGAAGTCCTCGGGGCGCATGACGGTCTCGTCCGGGTCGCCGTAGCGGCGCACGTACTCCTGCTGCACCTCCGCCGACAGGGCCTGGGCGTCGGGGTGGGCGTAGCCGGTTGTGCGGAACTCGACGGTGCCGGTGTCCCGGGTGGTGCTGGTGTTCATGGTGGAAGAGCCTACGGCCCCCGCTCAGCGGGCCTCGAACCGGGCGACCAGGTCGTCCTTGCCGAACATCCGGGCGGTGTCCACGGCGCTCGGGGTTCCGGCCCGCGGGTCGGCGCCGCCGGCCAGCAGGACGTCGAGCACGTCCCCGGCGCCCTTGAAGACGGCGCCGGCCAGCGGGGTCTGGCCGCGGTCGTTGGCGCGGTTCGGGTCGGCGCCGTGCCGGAGCAGTTCCGCGACGGCGGCGGCGTGGCCGTGGTACGCGGCGAGCATCACCAGGGTGTCGCCGCGGTCGTTGGTGAGGTCGGCCGGGGCGCCGGCGTCCAGGTAGGCGGACAGGACGTCGGTCTCCCCGGCCCGGGCGGCGTCGAAGAGCTTCCCGGCGAGGGCGATCACCTCGGCGTCGGGGGCGTCGGGGGCGTCGGCGGGCTGCCGGCTGGCGGCGTCGGTCATGGCGGAAGGGCCTTTCCGGTCGGATCGTCGGGCGGTCACGGGGCTGCGCCAGGGGCACGGTAGCGGCCGGCGCCGGAGCGGGCCAGGGGGCCTCCGGAAGCCGGATGACGGCCCGCGCCCGTCGCGACGCGCGACCGCGCGCGTCGCGCAGCCATTCGAGCGAACTTTCCGGACCCCCCGGAAACTTCCCACCCGCCGCCAGGGAATGCCTCGGCTCACCGATTCCCCACGACGCCCGGCCCGCACCCCGGCCGGTTCGCATGCCGCCGCCCGGTCACTCCAACGGTATTGAACGGCAGAACCACCCGTTTGCACCGTTCCATCATCTATTACTTTTTGTCACGATTAGGGCACTTTCCGTGACACCCCCGCTTGTCCCCCCTTCCTGAGGAGCGGAACGTGATCCTCTCGATTTCCGGCATCGTCCTGTTCGGCACCATCGCCTTTCTCTTCTTCCGCCGGGACGGACTAAAGGTCTCCCACGCCATCGTCTGCGCCCTGTTCGGCTTCTACATCGCCGGTTCCTCGATCGCGCCGAGCATCACCGCGGGCGGCGCGAGCCTCGCCAGCCTGCTCAGCGGCATCAGGTTCTGACCGCCCCCCACTCCCCCGTCACCGGCCCGGGCGCGGATCCCACCGCCCCGGGCCCCGTCGTACCCCAGCCGCGCACCCCACCCGTCCCACCCGCCCGGGGAGTCAAGGAATGCCGCTCCACCACCACCTCAGCAAGGGCCGGGCAATCGCCCGGACCGCCGGGGACCACGCCTCCGACATGTTCGCCCCGCTGTCCGTCATCGGCCGCGGGCTGCGCCACCACGCCGACTGGGCCAGGGCCCGCTGGCAGGACACCCCGAAGGAACGCCGCGGCCCGACGCTGTTCCTGGCCGCCGCCATGGCGATCGGCGTCTACCTGATGCCGCACGGCCTGCTGTTCGCCCTGGTCGCCCTGATGGCCAGCGCCGCCTGGGCCGGCCGGTCCCCCAAGGCGCCCGGCGCGCCGGCCGGACCGGACGTCGCCGACGTCAAGCTCGGCGCCCTCTACGCGGCTCTCACGCCGTACCTGTGCGGCCCCGAGGACGCCAACCCGCTGTACCGCTTCGAGGGCAGCTACCGGAGCGCCTTCAGCGCGTGGGAGTTCGACGGCGAGGGCCGGCTCGCCCGGCTGGAGCTGAGCTACCCCGCGTACTTCACCGACACCGAGCCGACCGCCCGGGCCCGAATCGAGCAGGTGGTCCAGGGCAAGGCGGGCCGGGCCCGGGAGTACCGCTTCGACTGGGACGAGGAGTCCAACCGGCTGCGGATCACCGCGCTGGCCCCGCTGCCCGCCGACATCGCCGCCCAGCGCTTCGTGGCCGCCCCCGGCGAGATCGTGCTGGGCTTCACCGACGAGGACGGCACCGCCCGCACCATCCCCGTCGTCCGGGGCGGCACCACCGTCCAGCAGCCACCGGTGGTCTGGCGCACCGGCCCGCGCTCCTCCGAACCGCACCTGCTGGCGCTGGGCGTCACCGGCTACGGCACCTCCGGCCTGCTGCGCTCGATCGCCCTCCAGGCCCTCCCGTACGCCGACCTGGTGGTGGTCGACGGCGCCGGCACCGGGGAGCACGCCTGCCTGGTGAACCGGCCCGGCGTGCACACCGTGGAGACCAGCCTGCACGGCGCGCTGGCCGCCCTGGAGTGGGCCGCCGAGGAGACCGAGCGGCGGCTCGCCGCGCTCAACGCGGCCCGGTACGCCGGCAGCGCCCCGCCCGAGGACGTCACCCGGCCGCTGTGGCTCCTGCTGGACCACCCGACCGAGCTGGGCGAGCTCGCCCGGGCCGAGGGCCGGACCGACCCCCAGGACCTGCTGGAGCTCCCGCTGCGGCACGGCCGGGCGGCCCGGGTGACCGTGGCGATCGCCGACGACCTGGAGGCCCTGGAGCGGATCACCCCCACCGTCCGCGCCACCACCCGGGCCCGCGTGGTGCTCGGCCCGGCCGGCCCGGACGAGGGCCTCGCCGTACTCGGCGCGCCGCTGGACATCGCACCCGCCGCGCACGCCCCGGCCGGCCGCGGCTACGCCCGGATCGGCAACGGCGCCCCGGTCCGGCTCCAGGTGCCCGCCACCGTCGACCCGCTGGACGACGAGGCCCCGGCCCCGCTGCGGGACGCGGTGCTCGCACTGCTGCCGCACCGGGACGGCCGCACCGGGGCCGCCGCCGTACCGCCCCGCCCGGAGCACCCGCCGACGGTCCCGCCGATCGATCCGGCCGCGCCCGCCCGGCTGGTCGACCTGGCCAAGGGCGAGCCGATGATCCGTTCACGCCCGATCTCCTGACCCCCGGCTCCGGCGGGGCCGGACGCCGCCGCCGAATGCCCTCCCGGTACGCTCGTCACGGAAAGTCCGCACCATCACCAGATGTGAAATACGTGACACCTGGGGTGATATCACCGGCCAGATGTGACAAATCGGGCGCAGGTGGGTACAAACAGGGGCGGCACGACAGACGACGCATGTCCCGGGACGGGAATCTTCGTCGGAAGCCGAGCGTTGACCGAACGACGAAGAACAGCGACCACTAGTCCTGTGGGCCATAAGCCCGGGAGGCACGATTCATGAGCGAGCGAGCTCTCCGCGGCACGCGACTCGGGGCAACTAGCTACGAGACCGACCGTGGTATCGATCTGGCTCCCCGCCAGACCGTCGAGTACGCATGTCAGAACGGACACCGTTTCGAGGTTCCTTTCTCGGTCGAGGCGGAGATCCCCTCGACCTGGGAATGCCGCTTCTGTGGCCAGGAGGCGGCTCTTCTCGACGGTGACGAGCCGGAGGAGAAGAAGACCAAGCCGACGCGCACCCATTGGGACATGCTGATGGAGCGCCGGACGCGCGAGGAGCTGGAGGAGGTGCTGGCCGAGCGGCTGGCCGTGCTCCGCTCCGGTGGGATGAACCTCGCGGTGCACCCGCGGGACACCCGTAAGAGCGCCTGACACCTCGCTCCCGCCCCGTGCGGGAGGACGCGAAAAGGGACCCTGGTCACCAGGGTCCCTTTCGCGTTGTCCGTGCCGTCCGATTCGTACCGCCCGCGCGGCGGGTCCTCGGGGATGTAC
>NZ_JBHUAF010000347.1:0-9408 GCF_042789895.1 Kitasatospora sp. NPDC056783 | reverse complement strand
GGTTCCCCCACACGGGGGAACCGGGCCGTCCGTCGTTCCGGGAGGCCGGTCAGATCTGGATGCCCGCCATCCGCTTCCACTCGTACTCGCCGGTCTTCACCTTGAGGCCCAGCTCGCCCCCGAACTCGTCGTGCAGGGTCAGCCCGGCCAGCTCCGCGGCCCGGCGGCCCACGGCGTAGCTGGGGGCCACCTGGTCGCCCCAGGCACCGTCCGCGCCCACCACGACGATCCGGGTGGCGACGGAGCCGACGTACTCGACGACCGCGTCCGCGCTGCCCCCGTGCTGCCGGGCGAAGCTGGTCAGGTTCTTGGCGATGCGCTTGGCGCGGCGCTCGGTACGGGCGTCCGGCGCGGTGGCGGCGGTCTCAGCAGGGCTCATGCCCCGCATGCTACCCACCGGTAGTGGCGCTGGCGACGGGACCGGCCTGTGCACCGGGCCACATACTGGGGGCGTGACGTTCAAGGGCTGGCCGACCGAGGCGCTCGACTTCTACGAGCACCTGGAGGCCGACAACTCGAAGACCTTCTGGCAGTCCCACCGGGAGCGGTACGACGACGCCGTGCGGGCCCCGATGGAGCTGCTGCTCGCCGAGCTGGAGCCCGAGTTCGGGCCGGGGAAGATCTTCCGCCCCAACCGCGACGTCCGTTTCAGCGCCGACAAGTCCCCGTACAAGACGCACATCGGGGCGCACCTGGAGTCCGGCGGCTACGTCCAGCTCTCCGCCGACGGCCTGGCCTGCGGCAACGGCATGTACCAGCTCGCCCCCGACCAGCTGGAGCGTTACCGCGCCGCCGTCGCCGAGGATGTCAGCGGCGCCGAGCTGGAGCGGGTGATCACCCGGGTGGAGCAGGCCGGCCCGCGGGTGCACGGCCGGGACAGCCTCAAGTCGGCCCCGCGCGGCTACCCCAAGGACCACCCCAGGATCGAGCTGCTGCGCCACAAGGGCCTGGTGGCCTGGCAGGAGTGGGAGCCCGCGACGTGGCTGGGCACCCGCACCGCGTACACCCGGATCACCGCCTTCCTGCGCGCCTCCCAGCCGCTGCGGGACTGGCTGGACGGCCACGTCGGCCCCTCGGAACTCCCGAGCCGCTGAACGCGAGAATGCGAGAACGCGAAGGAGCCCCGGTCCACCGGACCGGGGCTCCTTCGGCGGGAAGTCCTACTTCACGAACGGGTCGACCGCGCAGGCCACCATCAGCAGCGACAGGTAGGTGATCGACCAGTGGAACAGCCGCATCTCCTTGAGCTTCGCGCCCACGATGCCGGCCTTGGCCCGCCCGTACAGCGCGTGTGCCTCGCGCAGCCAGGCCCCGCCCAGCAGCACCGCGACGACCGGGTACAGCCAGCTCATGTGCCCCAGCGGCCACACCGCCAGCGAGGTCGCCACCATCACCCAGGAGTAGACGACGACCTGCTTGCCGACCGCCACGTTGCCCTTGACCACCGGCAGCATCGGCACGCCGGCCCGCTCGTAGTCGTCGCGGACCTTCATGGACAGCACCCAGGTGTGCGGCGGCGTCCAGAAGAACACCACCAGGAACAGCGCCACCGCGGCCCAGGAGACCGAGTCGGTCACCGAGGACCAGCCGATCAGCACCGGCATGCAGCCGGCGATGCCGCCCCAGACGATGTTCTGCGGGGTGCGCCGCTTGAGCCCCAGCGTGTAGACGAACACGTAGAAGAGCAGCGCGCCCAGCGCCAGCCAGGCGGACAGCCAGTTGACCCCGATGCCCAGCAGCAGGGTCGAGACGACCGCCAGCGCGATGCCGAACACCAGCGCCTCGCGCGGCGACACCATCCCGGTGACGATCGGGCGCCGCTCGGTGCGCGACATGACCGCGTCGATGTCCCGGTCGATGTACATGTTGAGGGCGTTGGCGCCGCCGGCCGAGAGGTAGCCGCCGACGACCACCTTCAGCACCAGCAGCATGTTCGGCACGCCCTGTTGAGCCAGGAACATCACCGGCACGGTGCTCATCAGCAGCAGCTCGATGATCCGTGGCTTGGTCAGTGCGACGAACGCGCCGACACGGGCCCCGAACGGCCGGTGCACAGGAGTCGCCCCGGTGACCCCGGCGGGACGGGTTTCGACGGCGGTCACTAACACCCCAACTGAAGATGAATCCTCGCAGGCGTCCACAGGAACGAAGGGTCCCGAATCGTCCGCTCTGCGCGTACCACGACACCATAGACGCTCCATATATCCCATCCCGCTCCGGGGTCCCCCGGCGAGGCGGATCGCACACCCCCGGGTGAACCCGCCGGGTGGGGCCGTCCGGCGCCTCCGCGGGGCCCCGCTAGCCCGTCCCGACCACCGGAGCGGCGCCCGGCCGGGAATCGGGAGAGTCTGGGATAAAACCAATCAGACCGAAGTGGGAATCTGACTGGGTAAATGTCGGTTCTCCCAGCACGCAGGGTGAGGCACGGCCCGGACGGTAGGCTCGCACGCAGAAGCGGGATCTACCCTCCGTGACCGGCACCACCCAACGTCGGGACCACAGCGTCGTGGCCGACTCGGTCCCCTATTCACGGGGTCACTCTTCACAATGGAAGGAGCCCTGAGACAGGGTGAGCACTGCGCCGACGAACGCATTCGAGTGGACCGATCTGGACGACCGCACGGTCGACACCGCACGGGTCCTGGCCATGGACGCCGTCCAGAAGGTCGGCAACGGACACCCCGGGACGGCGATGTCGCTGGCCCCGGCGGCCTACCTGATCTTCCAGCGTTTCCTGCGTCACGACCCGACCGACCCGTCCTGGGCCGGGCGCGACCGTTTCGTTCTCTCCCCCGGGCACACCAGCCTGACGCTGTACACCCAGCTGTACCTCTCCGGCTACGGCCTGGAGCTGGACGACCTGAAGGCCTTCCGCGTCGCCGGCAGCCGCACCCCCGGCCACCCCGAGCACGGCCACACGGCCGGCGTGGAGACCACCACCGGCCCCCTCGGCCAGGGCATCGCCAACGCGGTGGGCATGGCGATGGCCGCCCGCTACGAGCGCGGCCTGTTCGACCCGGAGGCCCCGGCCGGCGAGTCCCCGTTCGACCACACCATCTGGGCCATCGTCTCCGACGGCGACCTGGAGGAGGGCGTCTCCGCCGAGGCCTCGTCGCTGGCCGGCCACCAGAAGCTGGGCAACCTGGTCGCCCTCTACGACGACAACCACATCTCGATCGAGGGCGACACCGAGACCGCCTTCTCCGAGGACGTCCTCAAGCGCTACGAGGCGTACGGCTGGCACGTCCAGCGGGTCAGCCCGAAGTCCAACGGCGACATCGACGTGGCCGCCCTGGCCGAGGCGCTGACCGCGGCCAAGGCCGAGACCTCGCGTCCGTCGATCATCGCGATGCGCACGATCATCGCCTGGCCGGCCCCGGACGCCCAGAACACCGCCAAGGCGCACGGCTCCGCGCTCGGCGCCGCCGAGATCGCCGCCACCAAGAAGGTCCTGGGCTTCGACCCGGAGAAGACCTTCGAGGTCGGCGACCAGGTCATCGAGCACGCCCGGCTGGTCATCAAGCGGGGCAAGGCCGCCCGTGACCAGTGGCAGCAGTCCTTCGACGCCTGGCGGGCCGGTGACGCCCACCGCGCCGCCGAGTACGACCGCATCCAGGCGGGCGAGCTGCCCGAGGGCTGGAAGAAGGCCGTCCCGTCCTTCCCGGCCGGCAAGGACGTCGCCACCCGCAAGGCCTCCGGCGACACCCTCAAGGCGATCGGCGCGGTGATCCCGGAGCTGTGGGGCGGCTCCGCCGACCTCGCCGAGTCCAACCTCACCACCATCGACGAGGACAGCTCGTTCCTGCCCGGGGGCAACCCGCTGAAGTCGGCGAGCCCGTACGGCCGGACGATCCACTTCGGCATCCGCGAGCACGCCATGGGCTCGACCATGAACGGCATCGCCCTGCACGGCAGGACCCGTGTGTACGGCGGCACCTTCCTGGTCTTCGCCGACTACATGCGCCCGGCCGTCCGCCTGGCCGCGCTGATGAAGCTGCCGGTCACCTACGTCTGGACGCACGACTCGATCGGCCTCGGCGAGGACGGCCCGACCCACCAGCCGGTCGAGCACCTGGCCTCGCTGCGCGCCATCCCGGGCCTGGCCATGGTCCGCCCGGCCGACGCCAACGAGACCGCCGTGGCCTGGCGCACGATCATCGAGCGCCAGACCAGCCACCCCGGCCCGGTCGGCCTGGCCCTGACCCGCCAGGGCGTCCCGACCTTCGACCGCGAGGTCTTCGGCTCCGCCGAGGGCACCGCGAAGGGCGCCTACGTCCTGGCCGAGGCGTCCACCGGCGACCCGCAGGTGATCCTGCTCGGCACCGGCTCCGAGGTCCAGCTGGCCGTCAAGGCCCGCGAGGCTCTGGAGGCCGAGGGCATCGCCACCCGTGTGGTGTCGGTCCCGTCCTTCGAGTGGTTCCAGGAGCAGGACCAGGCGTACCGCGACAGCGTGCTGCCGCCGTCGGTCAAGGCCCGCGTCTCGGTCGAGGCCGGCATCGCCCAGGGCTGGCGCGAGCTGGTCGGCGACCACGGCCGGATCGTCTCGCTGGAGCACTTCGGCGCCTCCGCCGACTTCAAGGTGCTCTACGAGGAGTTCGGCATCACCGCCGAGCACGTGGTCGCCGAGGCCCACAACGCCCTGCGCTCGCTCGAAGCCGTCAACCGCTAGCGACACCCCCGGCCGGGCCCGAGACCCGCACGTCGAAGGCCCGGCCCCGTCGACCAACACCACGAAGCAGAAGAACAAAGGGACTGAGCACCATGACTGACGCACTGAAGCGCCTCAGCGACGAAGGCGTTGCGATCTGGCTGGACGACCTCAGCCGCAAGCGGCTGAACTCCGGCAACCTGGCCGAACTGGTGCAGAACAAGCACGTGGTGGGCGTCACCACCAACCCGACCATCTTCCAGAAGGCCATCGCCGGCTCCGGCGACGACTCCTACGACGGCCAGCTGCGCGACCTCGCCGTCCGCAAGGTCACCACCGACGAGGCGATCCGCATGATCACCACCTCGGACGTGCGTGACGCGGCCGACGTGCTGCGCCCGGTCTACGACGCCTCCAACGGCCGCGACGGCCGGGTCTCCATCGAGGTCGACCCGCGCCTGGCTCACGAGACCGCCCCCACCGTGGCCGAGGCCAAGCAGCTGTGGTGGCTGGTCGACCGCCCGAACGTCTTCATCAAGATCCCCGCCACCAAGGCCGGCCTGCCCGCGATCGCCGAGGTCATCGGCAAGGGCATCAGCGTCAACGTCACGCTGATCTTCTCGCTGGAGCGCTACAAGGCCGTCATCGACGCCTACCTGACCGGTCTGGAGGCCGCCAAGGCCAAGGGCCTGGACCTCTCCCAGATCGAGTCGGTCGCCTCCTTCTTCGTCTCCCGCGTGGACACCGAGATCGACAAGCGCCTGGACAAGATCGGCGGCGAGGCCAAGGACCTGCGCTCCAAGGCCGCCCTGGCCAACGCCCGCCTCGCCTACCAGGCGTACGAGGAGGTCTTCGGCAGCGTCGACGGCAAGACCGCCGGCAGCGCCCGCTGGAACGCCCTGGAGGCCGCCGGCGCCAAGCCGCAGCGCCCGCTGTGGGCCTCCACCGGCGTCAAGGACCCGGCCCTGCCGGACACCCTGTACGTCACCGAGCTGGTCGCCCCGGGCACCGTCAACACCATGCCCGAGGCCACCCTGGACGCCACCGCCGACCACGGCGTGGTCACCGGGAACACCATCGTCCCGAACTACGCGGACGCCAAGGCCGTGCTGGACGCGATCGCCGCCGCCGGCGTGGACTACGACGACGTCGTCCAGCTGCTGGAGGACGAGGGCGTCGAGAAGTTCGAGCAGTCCTGGAAGGAACTGCTCGACACCGTCACCGCCTCGCTCGCCTCCTTCGCCGACGAGAAGTGACCCCTGCTCACAGCCAGCGCACGAAAGCGGAGCCCATCAAGTGAGCACTGATTTCCCGGAGTTGACGCCGGTATCGGACGCGGACGACCTCCCGTCCTCCCCCGTCAACCCGCTTCGTGACCCCTCCGACCGACGGCTCCCGCGCATCGCGGGGCCGTCCGGTCTGGTCATCTTCGGGGTCACCGGCGACCTGTCCCGCAAGAAGCTGATGCCGGCCATCTACGACCTGGCCAACCGCGGCCTGCTGCCGCCGGGCTTCTCCCTCGTCGGCTTCGCCCGCCGTGAGTGGGACGACGAGGACTTCGCCAAGGAGGTCCACGACGCCGTCCGGGACCACGCCCGCACCCCGTTCCGGGAGGAGGTCTGGCAGCAGCTCGCCAAGGGCATGCGCTTCGTCCACGGGACCTTCGACGACGACGACGCCTTCGACAAGCTGCGCGAGACCATCGAGGAACTGGACAAGGCCCAGGGCACCGGCGGCAACTTCGCCTTCTACCTGTCCGTCCCGCCGAAGTTCTTCCCGACGGTCGTCCAGCAGCTCAAGAAGCACGGCCTGGCCGACCCTCCGCAGGGCTCCTGGCGCCGCGCCGTCATCGAGAAGCCCTTCGGCCACGACCTGGAGAGCGCCCAGGAGCTCAACAAGGTCGTCCACGAGGTCTTCCCCCGGGACGAGGTCTTCCGGATCGACCATTACCTGGGCAAGGAGACGGTCCAGAACATCCTGGCGCTGCGCTTCGCCAACCAGATGTTCGAGCCGATCTGGAACCGGTCGTACGTCGACCACGTGCAGATCACCATGGCCGAGGACATCGGCATCGGCGGCCGGGCCGGCTACTACGACGGCATCGGCTCCGCCCGTGACGTCATCCAGAACCACCTGCTCCAGCTGATGGCGCTCACCGCCATCGAGGAGCCGGCATCCTTCCACCCGAAGGCGCTGGTGGCCGAGAAGCTCAAGGTGCTCAGCGCCGTCAAGCTCCCGGCCGACCTCGGCCTGCACACCGTGCGCGGCCAGTACGCGGCCGGCTGGCAGGGCGGCGAGGAGGTCGTCGGCTACCTGGACGAGGACGGGATCAACCCCGACTCCAAGACCGACACCTACGCGGCCATCAAGCTGGAGATCAACAACCGCCGCTGGGCGGGCGTGCCGTTCTACCTGCGCACCGGCAAGCGCCTGGGCCGCCGGGTCACCGAGATCGCGGTCGTCTTCCAGCGCGCCCCGTACCTGCCCTTCGACTCCTACGCGACCGAGGAGCTGGGGCAGAACGCCCTGGTCATCCGGGTCCAGCCGGACGAGGGCGTGACGGTGCGGTTCGGGTCCAAGGTGCCGGGCACCTCCTTCGAGGTCCGGGACGTCACGATGGACTTCGCCTACGGCGAGTCCTTCACCGAGTCCAGCCCGGAGGCGTACGAGCGGCTCATCCTCGACGTACTGCTCGGCGACGCCAACCTGTTCCCGCGCCACCAGGAGGTCGAGCTCTCCTGGCAGATCCTCGACCCGATCGAGGAGTACTGGGACACCCACGGCAAGCCCGCCCAGTACGCGGCGGGGACCTGGGGCCCCGTCGAAGCGGACGAGATGCTCGCACGAGACGGCAGGAGCTGGCGCCGGCCATGAAGATCGACCTCACCAACACGACGTCCAGCAAGATCAACGCCGCGCTCATGGAGGCGCGCCGGGCCCGCGGCTCCGGCGCCGCCGGCATGGTGCTCACCCTGGTGATCGTGACCGACGAGGGCAGCGCCTACGACGCCCTCAAGGCCGCCAACGACGCCTCCCGCGAGCACCCGATGCGCACCCTCGCGGTGATCAAGCGCGCCGGGCGCTCGCCCCGGGCCCGCGCCGAGACCCGGCTGGACGCCGAGATCCTGGTCGGCTCCGACGCCGGCTCCGGCGAAACGGTTGTCCTGCGGATGCACGGCGAACTCGCCGCGCACGCCCAGTCGGTGGTCCTGCCGCTGCTGCTGCCGGACGCCCCGACCGTCGTCTGGTGGCCGGACAACGCCCCGCTGCACCCGGCCCAGAACCCGCTGGGCTCGCTCGCCCAGCGCCGGATCACCGACGCCGTCACCGCCGAGTCCCCGGTCGGCCAGCTCGCCCAGCGCTCGCAGGCCTACACCCCGGGCGACACCGACCTGGCCTGGACCCGGATCACCGGCTGGCGCTCGATGCTGGCCGCCGCGCTGGACCAGCGGCCGTCCGCCATCGTCTCCGCGGTGGTCGAGGGCGAGTCCTACAACCCCAGCGTCGAGCTGCTCGGCCTCTGGCTGAACAACCGGCTCCAGGTGCCCGTCGAGCGGGTCGTCACCAACGGCCCCGGCATCACCGCGGTGCACCTGCGCACCAAGGACGGGGACATCACCCTGGACCGCCCGGACGGCCTGCTGGCCACCCTGTCGATGCCCGGTTCGCCGGACCGCCAGGTGGCGCTCAAGCGGCGCGAGACCTCGGAGCTGATCGCCGAGGAGCTGCGCCGCCTCGACCCGGACGACATCTACGCGACGGCCGTGCGCACGCCCGTCGACCAGCTGCTCGAACCGGCCAACGCCGAGACCCAGGCGGCCGAGAAGGTCGCCCGGGAGGTCGCCGAGGAGGCCGTCGAGGAGGCCGCCGAGGCCGCTGTGGCCAACCCGGACCGGGTGACCGCCGACACGGCGGAGCGCAAGCCCGGCCGCAAGGCCTCCGGCAAGCGCACCACCAAGGAAGGCGCATGACCAACGCGACCCCGCAGCTGGTCGTCCACCGGGACAAGGAGCTGATGGCCCAGGCGGCCGCGGCCCGGCTGATCACCCGGATCGTGGACGCCCAGGCCGCCCGCGGCAGCGCGTCGGTGGTGCTCACCGGCGGCCGCAACGGCAACGCCCTGCTGGCCGCGATCGCCGCCTCCCCGGCGCGCGACGCGGTCGACTGGGGCCGGCTGGACCTGTGGTGGGGCGACGAGCGCTTCGTGCCCGCCGCCGATCCGGACCGCAACGCCGTCCAGGCCCGGGCCGAGCTGCTGGACGCCGTCCCGCTCGACCCGGCGCGGGTGCACGAGATGCCCGCCTCGGACGGGGAGGACGGCTCGGACGTGGAGGCCGCCGCGGCCCGCTACGCGGCGGAGCTGGCGAAGGCCGCCGAGCCGGGCGACCGGCTCGGTGTCCCGGCCTTCGACGTGCTGCTGCTCGGCGTCGGCCCGGACACCCACGTCGCCTCGCTCTTCCCCGAGCACCCGGGCGTGCGGGAGACCGAGCTGACCGTGATCGGCGTGCGCGGGGCCCCCAAGCCCCCGCCGACCCGGGTCTCGCTCACCCTTCCGGCGATCCGCTCGGCCCGCGAGGTCTGGCTGCTGGCGGCCGGCGAGGACAAGGCGGGCGCGGTCGCGCTGGCCCTGTCCGGCCCCGGCGAGCTCCAGGCGCCCGCCTCCGGCGCGTACGGCCGCAGCCGCACCCTGTGGCTGCTGGACCGCGCCGCCGCGGAGCGCATCCCGCCGCAGCTCTACCCGCCGGCCTCGGCGTAGGTCC
>NZ_JBHUAF010000346.1:0-9415 GCF_042789895.1 Kitasatospora sp. NPDC056783 | reverse complement strand
GACGATCTCCGGTGCCCCTCCGCTCCGTCGTGTCTGTCGTGTCTGTCGGGTCCATCTGGTCTATCCGGTCCATCCGGGACACGGAACGGCGATCTCCGGTCCCCGGCCACGGTCCGAACCTCGCTCGCCCACCGGTTGGGCCCGCCGACCTCCCGACCGTCTCCGCGCCGATGGACGACGCGGTGGGCGAGGAGGCGGCCCGGCGGGTGGGGGCCGCGTTCGGGTGCTCAAGAGCCGCGTTCGAGTGATCAGCCGAGGGTAGCCTTGCCCGGGTGAGCACCTGTGCGACCGTGTCGCGTGAACTTTCGGAGCCGCTGGCCGCCACGGCGGCGACGGCGAGCACCTGGCTGCTGGTGGAGCAGAACGGGCCGTGGGGCGCGAAAGCGCTGGGTGAGAGCCATCTGGACGCGGCGGTCGGGCGGGCGCTGGAGGCCGCCGCGGCCGGGACCGGGGTGCGGGTGGCGTTGATCCGACGGCCCGGGCGGCACGCGGACTGCCTGCCGACCGCGCGCCACGAGGTGCTGGTGGCGCACACGGTGCCGGGCCGCGGCTGGGTGCGCCGGGCGGAGGTGGCTGATCCGGCGGAACTGCTGGAGCTGGACTTCGCGGCGCTGGGCGCCGGCGATCACACCGGATTCGGGACGGAACACGTCGGCGGCCCGGTGGCCCTGGTGTGCACCAACGGGCGGCGGGACCGCTGCTGCGCGCTGCTGGGCCGTCCGCTCGCCGCGGAGCTGGCGGCGGCCGGGCACAGCGAGGTGTGGGAGGTCACCCACCTGGGCGGGCACCGCTTCTCCCCCACGATGTTGGTGCTGCCGTACGGCTACGCCTACGGACGGCTGACCCCGGAGACCGCCAAGGAGGTGCTGGCGGCGACGGCCGCCGGACACACGGTGCCGGAGTGGTCGCGGGGCTGCTCGGGCTGGGACCGTCCGGGCCAGGCGGCCGAGCACGCGGTGCGGCTGGCCACCGGCGAGACCGGGGTGGACGTACTGACGCTCACCCAGCGGCCGGACGGCGAGGGCCGCTGGCTGGTGGAGGTGCTGCACCGGGACGGCCGGTCCTGGGAGGTGGACGTGGTCGAGGCGGTGAGCGAGCCGCCGCGTCCGGAGAGCTGCGGCAAGGCGGCGGGGACGCCGTCGCGGATGGACGTCCTGTCGGTCCGGGGCCTGTGAGCAGCGGTCCCGCGCCCGTTCGGGGCACGGGACCACCACCGCTGCGGCCCGGTCGGCGGCCCCGCCCGCATCCGGACGCCCCGCCCCTGCCGGTGGCCGACGGCGCCCGGACGACGACACGGGGAACCCCGGCGGCCCCAGGCCCGCCGGGTTCCCCCGGGCGCGACGGCTCAGGCCGCGCCCGCACCGGTGAGGGCGCGCACCTCCAGTTCGGCGAACCGGTCCGGGTCGGTGGGCTCGGACGAGGTGACCGTCCCGATCCATCCGGCCAGGAAGCCGAGCGGGATGGAGACGATGCCCGGGTTCTCCAGCGGGAACCAGTGGAAGTCGAGGCCCGGGAAGAGCGCCTCGTGGGAACCGGAGACCACCGGGGAGAAGATCACCAGCGCGATCGCCGGGATCAGCCCGCCGTACACCGCCCAGACCGCGCCGCGGGCGGTGAACCGCGACCAGAACAGGCTGTACAGCAGCACCGGCAGGTTGGAGGAGGCGGCGACGGCGAAGGCCAGACCGACCAGGAAGGCCACGTTCAGCTGCTGGGCGAAGAGGCTGATCACGATCGCCGCGGCGCCGATCCCGGCGGCGGCGATCCGGGCGACCATCACCTCCTGCTGCTCGCTGACCTCGGACACCGACTCCTTCGAGGACCGGGCGGCCGGAACGGTCTCGCCCCTCCGGCGCCGCCCGCGGTTCTTCTCCGGTTCGCGCGACGGCCGGGCCCGCCAGGCGCCGGCCCAGATGTCGTGGGCGAAGGCCGCCGAGGAGGCCAGGGTCAGTCCGGCGACCACGGCGAGGATGGTGGCGAAGGCGATCGCCGAGATCAGCGCGAACAGCACCACGCCTCCGGTGCTGCCGTTGCCGCCGCCGAGCACCAGGGCGAGCAGCGGAACCGCGGTGTTCCCAGCCGAGTTGGCGCGGTGCACCTCGGCCGAGCCGATCAGCGCGGTGGCGCCGAGGCCGAGCACGATCGCCATCAGGTAGAAGCTGCCGACCAGCCCGATCGCCCACATCGTGGAGCGGCGGGCGGCCCGCGCGGTGGGCACGGTGTAGAAGCGGGACAGGATGTGCGGCAGACCGGCGGTGCCGAGCACCAGGCCGAGGCCGAGGCTGACGAAGTCCAGTCGGCTGGTGAGGCTGCCGCCGTACTTGAGCCCGGGCTCCAGGTAGCGGTGCCCGGCGCCGCTGTGCGCGGCGGCCTGGCGCATCAGCTCGCCGAGGTCACCGTGGAAGCGGACCACCAGCAGCACGGTGAGCAGCACCGAACCGCCGGTCAGCAGGAAGGCCTTGATGATCTGGATCCAGGTGGTGGCCCGCATCCCGCCGATGGTGACGTAGACGATCATCAGGGCGCCGACCGCGATGATGGTCCAGGTGCGGGCGTGCGGGCTGCCGGTGCCGAGCAGCAGGGCGACCAGCGAGCCGGCGCCGACCATCTGGGCGACCAGGTAGAGCAGGGTGACCACGACGCTGGCGCCGCCGGCCGCGGCGCGGACCTTGCGGCGGCGCAGTCGCAGCGCCAGCACGTCGGCGAGGGTGTACCGGCCGGCGTTGCGGACGAGTTCGGCGACCAGCATCAGCACCACGAGCCAGGCGACCAGGAAGCCGATGCTGTAGAGCACGCCGTCGTAGCCGTACAGCGCGATCAGGCCGGCGACGCCCAGGAAGGAGGCGGCGGAGAGGTAGTCCCCGGAGAGCGCGAAGCCGTTCTGCAGCGGGGTGAAGTCGCGGCCGCCGGCGAAGAAGTCCTCGGCGGCGTTGCCCTGACGGCCGACCCAGAGGGTGACCCCCAGGGTGACCAGGACGACGACGGCGAACAGCGCGATGGCGAGCGAGTGGTGGTCCCCGGTGGGGGCGACGGCGGGGGTGGCGTTCGCCGCCACGGTCCGCACCGCGGCCTTCGCCGCGTCGGTGGGCACGGTGAGCGTCAGGGTCGTCATCGCAGCTGGTCCTGGGTGTCCCAGCGCAGGCCCAGGGCGGCGCGGTCGCGCTTGGTCCGGGCGTTGCGGGCGTAGAGCCAGGCGAGCAGGAAGGTCGACGCGAACTGCGACAGCCCGAGCAGCCAGGCCACGTTGAGCGGACCGGCCACCTCGAGACGCATCAGGTCGGGGGCTCCGGCCTGGGCGGCGACGTACAGCAGGTACCAGGCGAGGAAGCCGCCGGTGATCGGGAAGACGAACGTCCGGTAGCTGCGGCGGATCTGCCGGAACGTCGCGCTGGCCTGGACGGTCCGGTACACCTCGGTGCTGTCGGCGAACGGCTCGTCGTCGAGCGGCACGAGGGCGGCGTGCGGTGCGGCCGGGGCCGCGGGGTCGGCTGGGGCGCTCTGGGCGAACGGCTCGTCGGCGGGCCCGTGGACCGGCGCGCCGACGGCCACGGGCTCGACGACCGCCTCTGCCGACTGTGCCGTACGGACGTGATCCGTACGGGCGGGGCCCGACTGCGCCGGTACCGCCGTGCGGCGGGGCGCAGCCGATGGCTCGGCGGACTCAACGGGGCTGCCGGCGGCCGGAGCGGCCCACCAGTCGAATTGCTGTCCCGATCCGGGACTGCTCGTCTGCTGCTGTGGCACTACTGCTCCTGGACGGCCGGATGTTCTGACCCGAACCATGATGGCGGCCTCCGGGAACCGCCTCTGACCATCGCAGATACGTTCACTCGATGAGGTGATCGATCATCCGACAGACACTCATCGGACTACTGCTGCGTACCGGTGATTCCGTGTCGGAACGCGTACGCGACCGCCTGCGCCCGGTCCCGCACCGCGGTCTTGGCGAACAGATTGTTGATGTGGGTCTTCACGGTGGCCTGGCTGACGAACAGCCGTTGCGCGATCTCGGAGTTGGACAGCCCCTCGGCGATCAGCGCCAGCACCTCGGCCTCCCGGACGGTCAGCCCGTCGGGCAGTTCCCCCGGCCGGGCGGCGGACTGGCCGGGGGCCGGCCCGAAACGGTCACCTTGCTCCGAAATCCTTTCCAGGAGCCGGAGTTGGACCTGTGGCGAGAGCCCGGCCGCGCCCGAGCGGACGTTCGCGATGGCCCTGGCGATCTCCTCGGCGCCGGCGTCCTTGGTGAGGTAGCCGCGCGCCCCGGCCCGGAGCGCCGGGAACAGCGAGTCGTCGTCGGCGTAGGTGGTGAGCACCACGACCTCGGTCTCCGGGTGCGCCGCGCGGATCCGCCGGGTCGCCTCGACTCCGTCACAGCGCGGCATCCGCAGATCCATCAGCACCACGTCCGGATGATGGCGCTCAGTCAGGTTGACGGCTTCCTCCCCGTCCCCGGCCGCACCGACCACCTCGATGCCGGGCAACAGCCCCAGCAGCATCACGATGCCCTCGCGCACCACCGTTTGGTCGTCCGCCACCAGGACCCTGGTCACCCCCGAAGCCGTCATGCCGGCACCCGCAGCAGCACGCGCCACCCTCCGTCCTCCGGGCCCGCCAGCAGTGTGCCGCCGAGCAGTTCCGCGCGTTCGCGCATTCCCAGCAGACCGTACCCGCTGCCGCTCGCGGCCAGCTCCTCCGACGACTCCTGCCGCGCCGGACGGGTGTTGCGCACCTCCAGCTCCACCGCTCCCTCCAGGTAGCGCAGTTCGACGGTGCAACGGGCGCCGGGCGCGTGCTTGCGGACGTTGGTCACCGCCTCCTGCGCGGTGCGCCGCACCGCGAGGGCGGCCTCGGCGGCGATCGGCCGGGGCGCCCCCGTGACGGTGAGGCCCGCGCGCTCCCGCCCGGCCAGCTCGACCAGGAACTCCCCCACCGGGGTGAGCTCCCCCCGCAGCGCGGAGAGCGCCTGCCGGGTCTCGGCCAGCCCGTCCTGCGCCATCCGCCGGGCGGCGACGACCCGTTCGCGGACCTGTTCGCGGTCGGTCCCGGCGTCCAGCATCAGCCGGGCCGCCTCCAGGTGGACGAGCTGCGCGGAGAGGCTGTGGGCCAGCACGTCGTGGATCTCCCGGGCGATCCTGGCCCGTTCGGCGAGCGCCGCGCTCTCCGCCTCGGCGGCCCGGGCGGCCCGCTCCTGGGCGAGCAGCCGACGGGAGGTGCCGCGCGCCTCGACGTCCATCCGCAGCAGCCAGCCGAGCAGCGTGATCCCGCCGACCGTGGCGGCGATGCTGAGCCGGCTCGCCGTGGTGACCGCCGCGTACGAGCCCAGCGCGGCCGCCGCCGTGACCAGCCCGGGCGCGGGCGGCAGCCGGACCAGCGCCATCACCGCCAGGCCGTACCAGAGCACGTCGGAGAGCATGGTGGCCTCACCGGCGTCGGCCAGCCAGGCGGCGCCGAGCACCGCGCCGGTGAGCAGGTAGGCGGGCAGCGGACGCTGTTCCCGGCTGGTCCGCAGGAAGGCCGCGCAGAGCCCGAACGCGGCGACCAGCCCGGCCGTCGCGGCCACCGCCGCCCAGCCGGAGAACCTGCCGCCGGCCAGGGTCCCCCAGGTGACGGTGGCCACCAGCACGGTGCGGCCGAACCCCGCGAGGATCCGCCGCGGCCGGCTCTCGGCCTCGCGGTCCAGCCCCTCGCGGGACGGCCAGCGGGTCCAGTACCACCCGGCCACGGTTTCCTCCTCGGGTGCGCACGGCGGCGGATCGGCTTGTTCGTCGGGCCCGTCGGTGCGACGGCGCACCGGGTCAGCGCAGGGCGGCGGTCGGCGGCACGGGCTCCAGCGTCCGGGCCCTCCAGTTCACCACGAGCGAGCGGACCAGCAGCAGGACCGCCATGCCGAGCATCAGGGAGCTGCCGGCCTGGTGGACGTGCAGGGCCGCACCGATCCCGTACAGGCCGATCCGGATGGCGATCATCCCGATCCAGGCGGCCACGGTGGCCCTGTTGCCCTTGGCCATGACCGAGCCGTCCGCGGCCCGCCAGAGCCGCACGGTCCAGCCCCAGACCGAGCCCATCCCCAGCACCGCGACCAGTCCGGCGACCAGCAGGGTCACCGAGAGGGCGGTGTGCTGGTGGTCGATGAGCTGCGGGTCCCGCAGCGCGAACGCGCCCAGGATCAGCGGCAGCAGCCAGAAGCGGCGCTCGGTGTCCAGGCGCTGGGCGCGCATCTGGCGTTGGACCACCACGACCACCACCGCGGCGATCACGAGGACGTTGGTGAGGGCGATCATCGGACTTCTCCGTCCCGGAGGGAGGCTTCACTGACCTCTCCGACGCTATGGACGGGACGGTTCCGGCTGATCGGAGCCGGGGTGGACCGCGGGTGGATCCCGAACGCGGCGGGCCCTCCACCCGGGGGTGGAGGGCCCGGCCGGACGGCGTGCGTCAGGCGTCGATGCGCGAGCGGTCCAGGGTGGCCGCCGAGTCCACGATGAACTCCTTGCGCGGGGCGACGTCGTTGCCCATCAGCAGGTCGAAGATCCGCTCGGCCTGCTCCAGGTCGCCCAGGTTGATCCGGCGCAGGGTGCGGTGGCGCGGGTCCATGGTGGTCTCGGCCAGCTGGTCGGCGTCCATCTCACCGAGGCCCTTGTAGCGCTGCACCGGATCCTTCCAGCGCAGCCCCTTGCGCTGGAACTCCAGCAGCGTGGAGCGCAGTTCGGCGTCGGAGTAGGTGTAGTGGTACTTCTCCTGGCCGCGCTTGGGGTTGGTGAGCTCGATCCGGTGCAGCGGCGGCACGGCGGCGAAGACCCGGCCCTGCTCGACCATCGGCCGCATGTAGCGGTGGAAGAGGGTCAGCAGGAGGGTGCGGATGTGCGAGCCGTCGACGTCGGCGTCGGCCATGAAGATGACCCGGCCGTAGCGGGCCTGATCGATGTCGAAGGTGCGGCCGGAGCCGGCCCCTATCACCTGGATGATCGCGGCGCACTCGGCGTTCTTGAGCATGTCGCTCACCGAGGCCTTCTGCACGTTGAGGATCTTGCCGCGGATCGGCAGCAGCGCCTGGAACTCGGAGTTGCGGGCGAGCTTGGCGGTGCCGAGCGCGGAGTCGCCCTCGACGATGAACAGTTCGCTGCGCTCGACGTCGTCGCTGCGGCAGTCGGCCAGCTTGGCGGGCAGCGAGCTGGTCTCCAGCGCGGTCTTCCGGCGCTGGGCCTCCTTGTGCTGGCGGGCGGCGACCCGGGTGCGGGCGGCCGCAACGACCTTCTCCAGGACGGCCCGGGCCTGGAGCTTCTCGTCCTTCTTGGCCGAGGTGAGGAAGGCCTTGAGCTCCTTGGCGACGACGGCGGCGACGATCCGGTTGGCCGCCGAGGTGCCGAGCACCTCCTTGGTCTGGCCCTCGAACTGCGGCTCGGCGAGCCGGACGGTGACCACCGCGGTGAGGCCCTCGGTCGCGTCGTCCTTGGTGATGTCGTCCTCGGCGACGCGCAGCAGCTTGCCCGCGCGCAGCGCCTCGTTGACCGTCTTGGCCAGCGAGCGCTCGAAGCCGGTGACGTGGGTGCCGCCCTTGGGGGTGGCGATGATGTTGACGAAGGAGCGCAGGGTGGTGTCGTAGCCGGTGCCCCAGCGCAGCGCGATGTCCACGCCGAGGTGACGGGTGACCTCGGTGGGCGTCATGTGGCCGAGGTCGTCCAGGACCGGCACCGTCTCCTTGAAGGTGCCCTCGCCACGCAGCCGCAGCACGTCGCAGACCGGCTTGTCGGGGGCCAGGAACTCACAGAACTCGGCGATGCCACCGTCGTAGCGGAAGACCGACTCCTCGATCTGCTCACTCTCGGTGAGCCGCTCGTCACGGACCACGATGGTCAGGCCGGGGACGAGGAAGGCCGTCTGCCGGGCGCGGCTGTGCAGGGTCTCCAGGGAGAGCTTGGCGTCCTTGAGGAAGATCTGCCGGTCGGCCCAGTAGCGGATCCGGGTGCCGGTGCGGGTCTTCGGCACCTTGCGGGTCCTGGTCAGGCCGTTGCCGGGTTCGAAGGGCGCGTCCGGGCTGGTCTCGGTGAAGATGCCGGGGGTGCCGCGGCGGAAGCTGATCGCGTGGGTGTGGCCACTGCGGTCGACCTCGACGTCGAGGCGGGCGGAGAGCGCGTTGACGACCGAGGCGCCGACACCGTGCAGACCGCCGGAGGCCGCGTAGGAACCGCCGCCGAACTTGCCGCCGGCGTGCAGCTTGGTCATCACGACCTCGACGCCGGACAACCCCGTCTTGGGCTCGACGTCCACCGGGATTCCGCGCCCGTTGTCCCGGACCTCGACCGAGGAGTCGGGGTGCAGCACGACGTCGATGCGGTCGCAGTAGCCGCCCAGCGCCTCGTCGACGGAGTTGTCGATGATCTCCCAGAGGCAGTGCATCAGACCGCGGCTGTCGGTCGAGCCGATGTACATGCCGGGGCGCTTGCGGACCGCCTCCAGCCCCTCCAGGACGAGCAGGTGCCGCGCGGTGTAGTTGGAACCGTCGTCGCCGGCCAGCAGCGCGGACGGCACGGTCGTTTCGGCACTCACGCGGCACTCTCCTCGGTGAAGTTCTGTCTCATCGGTCACATCCGTACGCATCCGGACCAAGCGCCAGTGCAGCGCGCCGCACCGACATCCGTCGCCCTGCGTGCCCGAACCCCTGCGCCGGGTGCACAGCACGACGGGCGGGCTCCGCGCAGCTTGTACGCGCTGCGCGAACAAGCACCGCACCCGGGCGCGGGCCCCGGGGGCGCCATCTCCTCCCGGTACCACCGGTCCTGGCGGGTCGTGGGACCCGGCACAGGCTCCGGAACTGCCGTTATGCAGGCTACCGGGGCCCGGGGCGGGGCTTATGCTCCAACCCGGCAGAGGATTATGCTACGCGGACCTCGAACCCGATCCCGATCGGGCGTTCGAGCGAAGGGCGGATCCCGGAATCCGGCACGCATGAACCACCGGCGCCCGGGGCACGTCCTCATCAACACAGCAGAATCCTCAGAGAAGAAAAGCCACGAGCGGGAACGTTTTCGGCCTGGTTGGATGTTGACCCTGGTACGACAGCTCGTCGAGCTAGAGAAGAGGCGACGTGACTACTGTTCTGACCCCTGCGAGCCCGCTCACCGCGGCTGACCGCTGCGACCGCTGCGGCGCCCAGGCTTACCTGCGCGTCGTACTCGCGAGCGGCGGAGAGCTGCTCTTCTGCGCCCACCACGGCCGGAAGTTCGAGCCCGAGCTCAAGAAGATCGCCGTGGAGATACAGGACGAGAGCGGCCGACTCACCACCGCGACCAGCACCACGGCCGCCGACGACGAGCGCTGATCCCCGGCGCCACGCCACCACCAGCAGTCGGCGTCGAGCTGTGTCCGGCCGCGCACCGCGCGCGACCGGTGAGCCGGGCGACCGCCCCCTCAGGGA
>NZ_JBHUAF010000345.1:0-9432 GCF_042789895.1 Kitasatospora sp. NPDC056783 | reverse complement strand
GCCTCCCCCGCCTCCCCCGTGGTCCGTGACCCGGCGCCCCCCGGCGCCGGGTCAGTCCGTCGCGATGGCCGCGAGGACGTTCATCCGTCCGGCCCGGAAGGCCGGGACGAGCGCCGCGAGCAGGCCGATCACCACCGAGGAGACCAGCGTGATCGCGACCGTGGTGGTCGGGACGGAGAGCGTCCCGAGGCCCTGGTCCCGCAGCACCCGCTGGGCGGTGACGCCCCAGCCGAGGCCCAGCCCGGTGCCGAGGACGGCGCCGAACACCGCGATCACCACGGACTCCAGCCGGATCATCCGGCGCAGCTGGCGGCGGGAGAGCCCGATCGCCCGCAGCAGGCCGATCTCGCGGGTCCGCTCGACCACCGACAGCGCCAGGGTGTTGACCACGCCGAGCACCGCGACCGTGATGGACAGGGCGACCAGCCCGTAGATCAGGTACAGCAGGGTGTTGATCTGGGACTGGACGAGCTCCTTGTAGCCGGCCTTGTCCTTGATGGTGAGCTGCGGATACTCCTTCAGCCCGTCCTCCAGCGCGGCCAGCGTCCGGTCGGCGTCGGCGCCGGCCGAGGCCTTGGCGAAGAAGGTCCACACCGGCGGCCGCTCGGCGTCCGGGACGGCCTTCTCCATGGTGTCCATGGCCACGAAGGCGTCGTCGCCGAACACCTCGCCCTTGCCGAAGACCGCGCCGACGGACAGCTCCTGGGTGCGGCCCTGCCCGTACTCGACGGTGACCCGGTCGCCGACCTTCAGGGCGTGGTCCTTGGCGAAGGCCGCGCCGATGCCCAGCGAGCCGTGCTGGACCGAGTCCACCGCGCCGGCGTCGACGGTCGGCCGGAAGTCGGTGCCGAAGAAGGTCGGCGGCACCGCGGTCAGCTGGGTCTTGGCCTGCCGGCCGTCCGCCAGCCGGACCTTCGCGCCGGGGAAGTACCGCTGGACGGTGACGTGGTCGATGCCCGGGGTCTTCCGGACCGCCTCCAGCATCTCGGGGGTGGCCGCGGTACGGCCGCCGGAGATGATGTAGTCCACGCCCACGGACTTGTCGATCTGCGCGCTGGTCGAGCTGACGGCCGAGGAGCTGAACACCGCGGAGGCGATCACCAGCGCCAGGCCGATCATCAGCGCGGCGGCGGTGGCGCCGGTGCGGCGCGGGTTGCGCATCGCGTTGCGCTGGGCCAGCTTGCCGGACGGGCCGAACAGCGCCGGCAGCAGCGCGCCGAGCACCCGGACCACGGCCGAGGCCAGCAGCGGGCCGAGCACCACGAAGCCGACCAGGGTGAGCACCACGCCCAGGCCCAGGTACCGGCCGCCGGTGGCCGCCTTCTCCGCCCCCGCGCCGAGCACCAGCAGCGCGCCGCCGCCCGCCGTCAGCACCAGGCCCGCGACCGTGCGGATCACGTTGGCCCGGGTCTCGGCCGGGGTGCCGTGGTCGCGCAGCGCGGCCATCGGCGAGATCCGGCTCGCCCGGCGGGCCGGGAACCAGGCCGCGACCAGGGTGACCACGATGCCGATCGCGTAGCCGGCCACGAACACGTCCGGCCCGATCTTCAGGTCGGCCGCCTCGAGGTCCATGCCGATCGCGTTCATCAGCTTGATCAGGCCGACCGCGACGCCCAGTCCGGCCGCGATCCCGAGGGTCGAGCCGAGCACGCCCAGGATCAGCGCCTCGACCAGCACCGACCGGTTGACCTGCCGCCGGCTGCCGCCGATGGCGCGCAGCAGGCCGATCTCGCGGGTGCGCTGGGCGACCAGCATCGAGAAGGTGTTGACGATCAGGAAGGCGCCGACGATCGCCGACACGAAGGCGAAGCCGAGCATCGCGTACTTCATGAAGTCGAGGCCGCTGCCGAACTGCTCGGTGTTGTCGGCCCGTTGCTCGGCCGCCGTCTTGATCAGGTAGCCGCCGCCGAGCTGGGCCAGCGCGTCCGCCTTGAGCTGGTCGTCGCTGCGGCTGCCGTCGCCGTACGCCGCGACGGAGCTGAAGGCCTGCTCTCCGAGCAGCACCCGCTGGGCGGTCGGGGTGTCCAGGAAGGCCAGCGCCGCGCCCGGGTTGGTGGTGGTGAAGGTGGCGATGCCGACGATGGTGAAGTCGTGCCTGCCGGCGGCGTTCTCGACCCGGATCCGGTCGCCCGCGCCGAGCTTGGCCTTCTTCGCGGTGTCCGCGTCCAGCACCAGCTCGGCCGGGCCCTGCGGGGCGTGGCCGGAGGTGATCCTCACCGGGCTGTTCGGGGCCCCGGTCCAGTTGCCGGCCATGGTGGGCGCGCCGGTGGTCGGGCCGACCAGCTTGTTGGTGGCCGGGTTGATCAGGACGGCGTTCTCGACCAGGACCTGGCCGACCGCGGTCTTCACCCCGGGCAGCGCGGCGACCTGCCGTTCCAGCGCGACCGGGACGGTCGGCGGCTTGACGGCGGCCTGCTGCGTCTCGTCCTCGGCCGGCTTGGGCGGCTGGACCGAGACGTCGGAGGCGGTCGCGGCGAAGAGCTTGTCGAAGGTGCCGGTGGCGGTGCCGGAGAACACCAGGGTCCCCGACACGAAGGCCACCGAGAGCACGACGGCGATGAGCGAGAGCGCCATCCGGCCCTTGTGGGCGAAGAAGCTCCGCAGAGAGGTCTTGAGCAGCATCGTGGTGTCGTCCCGTCGCTCAGCTGGTGCGCTTGCCGTCGAAGCGGCGCATGCGTTCGAGGACGGAGTCGGCGGTGGGCGCGTACATCTCGTCCACGATCACGCCGTCGGCGAGGAAGAGCACGCGGTCCGCGTAGCCGGCGGCGACCGGGTCGTGGGTGACCATCACGATGGTCTGGCCCAGTTCGTCCACCGAGCGGCGCAGGAAGGTCAGCACCTCGGCGCCGGAGCGGGAGTCCAGGTTCCCGGTGGGCTCGTCGCCGAAGATGATCTCGGGGCGGGCGGCCAGGGCACGGGCCACCGCGACGCGCTGCTGCTGGCCGCCGGAGAGCTGGGTGGGGCGGTGCTTGAGCCGGTCGGACAGGCCTACGGTCGCCACCACCTGGTCCAGCCAGGCCTGGTCGGGCCGGCGCCCGGCGATGTCCATCGGGAGCGTGATGTTCTCCAGCGCGTTCAGGGTCGGCAGCAGGTTGAACGCCTGGAAGATGAAGCCGATCTTGTCCCGCCGGAGTCTGGTGAGCTGCTTGTCCTTGAGGCCGGTGACCTCCGCGTCGCCGATCCAGATCCGCCCGGCGGTGACGGTGTCCAGGCCCGCCAGGCAGTGCATCAGGGTGGACTTGCCGGAGCCCGAGGGGCCCATGATCGCGGTGAACCGGCCGCGCTGGATGTCGACGTCGACCGCGTTCAGCGCGGTGACCTTGGTCTCGCCCGAGCCGTACGCCTTGGTCACCTGCCGGGCCGAGGCGGCGACGGTGGACGCTCCGCCGGGAAGCTGGGGGTCATGCACGACTGCCGTCGCCACTTGGGTCTCCTAGGGAAGGTGCGCTCACCCGTCGGCCCCGGCGTCACGACCGGGCCGCTTCCTGGCGGGTGGGGATGTGTGAACCACGTTAGGAGCGGCGGACGGACAGCTCGTCATCCGCCGGAATGAAGCCGTCCAACCATGGTTCTACGGGGCGCGGCGCGACTCCCCCTAGGGGTCGCCGCGGCCCGTCTCGGGGACGCCCCGTACGGGCCCGCGGCGACGGTGCGTCAGCTCGCCAGCGCGGGTGCGGCCAGCCGCTCCAGGGCGGTGGCGAAGCCCGCCACGACCGGGTCCAGCGCGGCCTCGGTCTCGCGCTCCACCAGGGTCGTCCCGTCCTCCTGGGCGACGATGTGGCGGTCGAGCACGAACCAGCCCTGGGTGATGTGGCCGGCGCCCATCGAGCTGAGCACCGGGCGCAGCGCGTAGTCCACCGCGAGGACGTGGGCGGGCGAGCCGCCGGTGGCGAGCGGCAGGACGGCCTTGCCGGCCAGCGCGTACTGCGGGAGCACGTCCAGCAGGGCCTTCAGCAGGCCCGAGTAGGCGGCCTTGTAGACGGGGGTGCCGATGACGATGCCGTCGGCGCGGTCGAACAGCTCGGTGACGGCGACGATCTCGGGGTGGCCGAAGTCGCCCGACAGCAGCGCGTGCGCGGGCAGGCTGCGGGCCTCGAAGGGGACGACGTGGTGGCCGCGCTCCGCGAGCCGCGCGTCGACGTGGCGCAGCAGGCGGGTGGTGCGGGAGGTCGGGGACGGGGAGCCGGAAACGGACAGGACGACTGCCATGGGTTCACCTCTGGCTGGAAGCGGGGCGGCGCGGCGCGGCACCGGGAGGGGTGGCGCGGTGGGGCCGGGGCCGGGCGTGGTGCGGAGGAGCGGGGCCCGGGCCGGCGGACGTGCGGGGATTCGACGGGCGCGCGTCAGCCGCGACAGAGCGAGCAGGCCACACCACGCCGCAGGTCGACGTGCCGCCGACGCGTGAGTGCCCAACGCTGGTCCATGCCCGGAATGCAAACACGCTGTGTTCGCGCCGGTCAAGAAACGTTTCAGCAGGCGGAACGCCGGGTGTCCGGACGTTACGGCGGAACGATCCGGTACGTGCATCAAAACTGCTACAAGAGGCCTGGTGGGCACCCCGGGGGGAGTCGACCCGGCCGGGGTCGGGCATCCTCGTCGGCATGAACACGTGGCAGGAGGGCCGCCCGGGGGGCGGCGGGAACCCGTACGGCGGCAGTGGTGGGGGCGGTTCGACCGAGCCGCCGCTGCCGTCCTCGCTGAACCCGCGCGGGCCGGGGGCACCCGCGCCGCGGCAGCCGGGGCGACCGGGGGCGTCCCGGTCCGGCGGAGTCCCGCCGCAGGGGCCCGGCGCACGGCCCGGCGGCCCGGGGCGCCCGGGTGGTCCGGGTGGTCCGGGCGGCCCCGGCCGTCCGGGCGGTCCCGGTGGCCCTGGGGGTCCCGGCGGTCCCGGTGGCCCCGGGGGTGCCGCCCGTCCCGCCCGTCCCACCGGCACCCAGGCCCGGCGCTGGCCGCGGGGGCGGATCGTGAAGTGGTCGGTCTTCGGCGTGCTGATCGCCGTCATGGTGGCCTCCGTCTCCACCTGGTTCTGGGCGGATTCCAAGCTCAACCACGAGGACGTGCTCGCCGACTACCCCGGCCGTCCGGCCGCGGGCAAGGGCACCAACTGGCTGATCGTCGGCTCCGACAGCCGCCAGGGCCTCACCGACGCCGAGCAGGACGACCTGCACACCGGGCACGACACCGAGGGCAAGCGCAGCGACTCGATGATGGTCCTGCACGTCGGGGAGCAGGGGAACACCCTGATGAGCATCCCGCGCGACTCCTGGGTGCCGATCCCCGAGCACCCAGGCGGCAACGGCAAGCCGGTCAAGGGCGCCACCGCGAAGATCAACTCCGCCTTCGGCAACGGCGGCGGCCGGCTGCTGGTCCAGACCGTCGAGCAGAACACCGGCATCCGGATCGACCACTACGCCGAGATCGGCTTCGGCGGCTTCGTCGGCGTCGTCGACTCGATAGGCGGCGTCGAGATGCACATCGACCAGGACGTCAAGGACAAGGACTCCGGGCTCGACCTCAAGGCGGGCGACCAGACCCTCACCGGCAAGCAGGCCCTGGCCTTCGTCCGCCAGCGCCACCAGATGGCCGACCAGGACCTCGGCCGGATGCGCAACCAGCAGAAGTTCCTCGGCGCCCTGGCCCACCAGGCCGCCTCCCCCGGCAACCTGCTGAACCCCTTCACGTTCTACCCGCTGGTCGACTCCGCGCTCGGCACCCTGATCGTCGACGAGGACTGCGGGCTGACCGACCTCGGCTCGTTCTTCCTCGCCATGAAGGACGTCAACGGCGGCAACGGCAAGTCGCTGACCGTGCCGATCGGCAACCCGGACTACCGCACCAAGACCGGCGAGTCCGCCGTGCTCTGGGACACCAACAAGTCCAAGCAGCTCTTCGACGCCTTCAAGAACGACACCGCGGTGCCGGAGTTCAAGTAACCACCCCCACTCTGGGTGACGATGCCGCCACAATGGGTGGATGTCACTCGTCACCGCGCTGATCCGCCACCGCCGCCACCGCCTCCTGGGCCGCCTGGTCCAGGAGGCGCTCGCGCTCTACGGGATGGAGGTGCCCGCCGCCTGCGAGATCGGGCCCGGGCTGCTCGTCTTCCACCGCGGCTTCGGCACCGTGCTGCACCCGTACACCACCCTCGGCGCCGGCGTGACGCTCTACAACGGCGTGACCATCGGCCGGGCCGACCCGTGGGTGCCGCAGGAGGAGAGCGCGATGCGGCGGGTGGTGGTCGAGGACGGCGCGGTGCTGTGCGCGGGCGCCAAGGTGGTGTGCAAGGAGGGCGTGCTGACCGTCGGCGCGGGCACCGTCGTCGGGGCCAACGCGGTGCTCACCCGCTCGACCGGGCCCGGGGAGATCTGGGCCGGCGCGCCGGCCCGCCGGGTGGGGACGCGGGCGGGCGACTGGAGGGCCGCCTCGCCGGCGCCGGCCCGGCCCGGCGCGAGCGGCTCCTGAGCCACCCGGCGGGGGCTACACGTACGGCAGCAGGCCGGTGCCGCACTCCGGGAAGCGGACCAGCCACTCCCCCTCGCCGCCGGCCTCCTCGGTGGCACCCGAGAAGCCGTAGTGGATCGGCTGCCGGACACCGCTCAGCCACCGGGCGTGGGTCAGCTGCACCGACACCGAGGCCGGGCGGTGCGCGCCGGCGGGCCCGATCGGGGCGGGCTGCTCCAGCACCAGTTCGTGCCCGGTCTCGCCGGGGCGGAAGGTCACCACGGTCTCGGTGCTCGGGCGGCGCGGGAAGGTGCCCGCCGGGTCCGTCCAGTACGCGGCGACCATCACCGCGAGGGTGCCGTCCAGACTGCCGGTGTCCGGCCGCACGTACTCCTCGTCCGCGACCCAGCGGGAGTGGTGGCGGACCTCGTCGGCGCCCCACCGCTCGTCCCAGCGCACCCAGTAGCCCGCCACCCGCTTGACGGTCATGCCCTCGCGGGCGACCCGAACGGCGAACCGCGCCGGGCCGACCGGCTCGCAGCCGGCCAGGGAGACCACCGTCACCTGTTCGTAGGTCGCCTCGCCGTCGTCGGCGCCCTGCTCCATCATCGGTCAACCACCTTGCCGCAGAGTCGAGTTCGGCCGCGGCTGGGACCGCGTCCGAGTCGAGCGTATGGCCTGGGCCACACCGGACCACATGATTGCCCGGTTCCGGCCCGGACGGCCGCGCTCCGGGCTACCCTGCCCGCCGCAGGTCCGCCCCGGCCGCCGCCCGGACGCGAAACCGCCCCGGAGCGGGAGGCCGGAAAGCTCCGACGTCCCGCTCCGGGGCGGTGCGTGTGCCAGGTGGTCGCGGCGCTTACTTGTCCGCGTCGACCACGCCGGACTTGGCGATGGTGATCTTGGCCGAGGTGCGGCCGCTCTGCGAGCCGAGCGACTCGATCTTCTTCACCAGGTCCAGGCCCTCGACGACCTCGCCGAAGACGACGTGCTTGCCGTCCAGCCAGTCGGTGACGATGGTGGTGATGAAGAACTGCGAGCCGTTGGTGTTGCGGCCGGCGTTGGCCATCGACAGCAGGCCCGGGCGGTCGTGCTTGCGGGTGAAGTTCTCGTCCGCGAACTTCTCGCCGTAGATGCTCTTGCCGCCGGTGCCGTTGTGGTTGGTGAAGTCACCGCCCTGGAGCATGAAGGCCGGGATCACGCGGTGGAAGCCGGAGCCCTCGTAGCCGAAACCGTTCTGGCCGGTGGCCAGCTCGCGGAAGTTGCGGGCGGTCTTGGGGACGACGTCGTCGTACAGCTTGAAGACGATCCGGCCGGCCGGCTCGTCGTTGATCGTGATGTCGAAGAAAACGTTGGAAGACATGCAGGGATCATGGCACGATCGACGGTCCCCCGCGCGCTGCCCCCGGCCGGAGGCGCCCGGCGGCGCTCAGGCCGTCGGCTTGCGGGCCAGCAGGTAGGCCTGCGGTGTCGGCTCCGCCCCCTCCGGCTCGCGGACCGTGCGGGAGGTGACCGGCAGACCCGCCGTCCGGAGCAGTTCCCCGACCCGCTCCGGCCGCAGCCGGCGGAAGTCCAGCGACACCGGGTGACCGAAGGGCCGCTCCTGGCGCGAGGGCCGGTCGCCGACCTGGAAGGCGAGCATCAGGTGGCCGCCGGGGGCCAGCACCCGGGCGAACTCGGCGAACACCTCGGGGAGCCGCTCCGCCGGGGTGTGGATGATCGAGTACCAGGACAGCACGCCGGTCAGCTCCCCGTCCCGGAACGGGAGGTCGAACATCGAGCCGACGCTGAACGGCACCTCCGGGTGGGCCCGCCGGGCCAGCTCGACCATCCGCGGCGAGAGGTCGATCCCGTGCACGTCCACGCCGAGCCGGTGCAGCGGGCCGGTCATCCGGCCCGGACCGCAGCCGACCTCGGCCGTCCGGGCGTCCGGCCGCTCGGCGCGGACCAGGTCGGCGAAGAGCGCCAGCATCGCCCGGTCCACCGGCATCCGGCTCAGCGCGTCCCGGAACATGTCGGTGTACTCGGTCGCGACGGCGTCGTAGAACGCCCTGGTCTCGGCGAGGAAGTCCGGCTCGGTCATGGTCCGGGACCCTACCGGGCGCCCGTCCCCCGTAGCATCGATCACGCCAACCAGCCCGAGGGGGACGGAAGATGAGCAGGATCGGGGTCTACCTGGCGCATCCGCGGCCGGACAGCTTCAACCACGCGCTGTACGAGGCGGTGGTGGACGAACTGCGCGGGCGCGGCTGCGAGGTGCGCGCCCACGACCTCTACGCGGACGGCTTCGCGCCACTGCTGACCGCCGAGGAGACCGGGACGGTGGCCGCGGCCGAGCGGCCCGTCGATCCGCAGCTGGCCCTGCACCGGACCGAGGTGGCCACCCTGGACGCCCTGGTGCTGATCCACCCCAACTGGTGGGGCATGCCGCCCGCGGTGCTCACCGGCTGGGTGCAGCGGGTGCTGGCCCCCGGCGTCGCGTACAAGCTCGGGACGGCCGACGGCGAGCCGGTCGGGCTGCTGCGGGCCGGGCGGGCGCTGGTGCTGAACACCTCGGACACCCCCGAGGCGCGGGAGCGCGAGGAGTTCGGCGACCCGCTGGAGCGGATCTGGGCGGCCTGCGTGCTGCCCTACGTCGGGGTCACCGATGTCCGGCGGACGGTGTTCCGCACCGTCACCGGCTCCCCCGACGCCGAGCGCGTGCGGTGGCTGCGGCAGGCGCGGAAGCAGGCGGCCGCGCTGCTCGGCTGAGCGGCGGCAGCTCCAGCGCCGCCACGGTCTGGCCGCCGCTGGTCTCGCCGGTCGGGCGGAAGCCGAGGCCGGCGTAGAACCCCGCCGGGCCGCCCCCCGGCCGGGACGTCGGTGCCGCCGGCCGGGGGCTCCGGAAGTCCGAAGCGTCTCGGGAGGGGTTACGGGAGGTTGCGGGCCATCACGATCCGCTGCACCTGGTTCGTCCCCTCGTAGATCTGCGTGATCTTCGCGTCCCGCATC
>NZ_JBHUAF010000344.1:0-9454 GCF_042789895.1 Kitasatospora sp. NPDC056783 | reverse complement strand
GCCCCCGGCCGCGCCCCAGCCGCCCGCGCCGGGCGCCGTCGGCGACCAGGGCCCGCCGCTGGGCGCCCGCCCGTCCCTCGCCGGCTCCCGCGACCACGACCCGCCGACCGCCCGGCTGTCCCCCGTCGCGCCCCCGCCGCCGGCCGCCCCGCCCGCGGCGGCACCGTTCCCCTCCCACCCGGGCCCGCCGGCCCCCGGCTACGGCTACCCGTCGCAGCCGCCCGCCGCCCCGCCGCAGCCCCCGTACGGCGCCCGGCCCGACCATCCGACCGGCCACGGGGAGGACGGCGGCCGCCCGGCCGACCGCCGGACCCCGCTGCTGATCGGCTTCGCCCTGCTCCTGGTGCTGGCGATCGGCGGCGGCCTGCTGTTCGCCGTCCGCGGCGACGGCGACAAGGACGCCCAGGCCGCCCCCGAACCCACCCCGGCCTCCGCCCCGGCGACGGGCCCGGAGAACCCGCCGCCCGCCCCCACCGGTACGGACGCCGCCCCGAGCGCGAGCGCCCCGGCGACGCCGGCCACCCCCTCCCCGAACGCGACCGCCGCCGGCCCCAACGCCAAGTCCCAGGCGCAGTCGCTGGACGGCCTGCTCACGGACGGCGAGAACGCCCGGGCCTCGATCAGCAACGCCGTCGCCAAGGTCAGCAGCTGCCCGTCGAAGACCGACATCGAGGCCGCGGCGCAGGTCTTCGACAGCGGCGCCTCCCAGCGCGACGGCCTGCTGACCAAGCTCGCCGCCCTGAGCGTCTCGGACCTGCCGGGTGGCGCGGACGCGGTGAGCTCGCTCAAGTCCGCCTGGCAGCTGTCCGCGGACGTCGACCGGGCGTACGCCGCCTGGGCGCGCGCCGTCGCCGCCCAGGGCTGCTCCGGCCGGGCACCGTCCACCGCCGACAAGAAGCACGCGGACGAGCTCAACCCGCAGGCCACCCAGGCGAAGGCGGACTTCCTGAACAAGTGGAAGCCGATCGCGACCGCCTACGGCATCACCCCGCCCACCTCGGACAGGATCTGACCGACCAGTGCCCGGTTCCGCCCCTCGCCCGCCCCGCCGCTCCACCCTGCTGCGCGCCACCACGGCGGCGGCGGTGGCCGTTCCGCTCTGCACGGCGGGCTGGTTCGGCTGGCGGGCCCTCGACCACTCCGACCCGACGGGCGCCACGGCGGCCCCGGCCATCGCGTCCGCGGGGCCGGTCCCGGCCGGGACCGCCTCCGGCTCGCCCCTCACCCCTCCCGTCACACCGCCGCCGACCGCCGAGGCCGCGCCCGAACCCCCCGCTCCGGCCGAGACACCGAGCGAGACCCCGGGCGGGACACCGGCCGAGACCCAGGGCGGGACACCGGCCGCCCCGATCACCCCGGCCGCCTCCGCCCCCGCCGCCGGTGCGGCCGGCCTGGCCGGCCGCACCGTGCTGCTCGACCCCGGCCACAACCCCGGCAACTCCGCGCACACCGCCCAGATCAACCGTCAGGTGGACATCGGCAACGCCCGCAAGGAGTGCGACACCACCGGGACCGAGACCAACGCCGGCTACACCGAGGCCGAGTACACCCTGGACGTCTCCCGCCGGGCCCGCGCCATCCTGACCGCCCGGGGCGCCACGGTAGTGCTCACCCAGGACGGTGACCGCCCCTGGGGCCCGTGCATCGACGAACGCGCCCGCGCGGGCACCGACGCGCACGCCGACGCCGTCGTCTCGGTGCACGGCGACGGCGGCCCGGCGGGCGGCAGCGGATTCCACGTCATCATGCCCGCCAGGGTGGTGGCCGGTAAGGCGGACAACGCGGCGATCGTCGAGCCCTCGCACCGGCTCGGCCTCCTGCTGCGCGACCGGTTCCACGCCGCGACCGGTGAGCCGTACGCGGACTACCTCGCCAAGGACGGCCTGGACACCCGCTCCGACCTGGGCGGCCTCAACCTCTCCACCGCCCCCAAGGTGTTCATCGAGTGCGGTAACATGCGCAACTCGGCGGACGCGAAGCGGATGACGGACCCTCAGTGGCGCCAGCAGGCGGCCCAGGGGATCGCCGACGCGCTGACCGCGTTCCTGACGACCCAGTAGAAGACCGAAGCCCCGCAACGGAGTTGAGCCACACGCCCGCGGCGGGCGGCACTCCGCCCGGAGCGCACGGTTTGCAACGACTTCGCCCCATTCCCGAGCCCGCCGTGCACCGGTGGGACGGTTGGGCCTAGGCTTCTGGTCCGTTCGGGAGTTTCGGCCGGTCAGCCCGACCGCGCGAGCCACCGACCACGACACGTCAACGAGGGGAACGTTAGTGAATCTGCGCGCTCTCACCAGGGGAGACGCCGCCGTCGCAGGCGGGGCCGTCCTGCTCTTCATCGCCTCCTTCCTGCCCTACTGGACCGTGGACTGCAGCGGCCGGTACTGCGGGAACACCTCGCAGAACGCGTGGAGCACCGAACTCTTCCCCGTCCTGCCCTCGATCTACCTGCTGGGCATCGTCGCCGCCGTGCTGATCCTGGTGCAGCGCTTCCAGGGCGCGGCCGCCGCCACCCGCCAGGTGCTCGGCCTGCGGCTGGACCAGTGGGGCATCGCGTTCGCCGTGGCGGCGCTGTGGACCTCGGTCTGGTCGCTCGGCGGCGGCCCGTCCTCCGGCAGCTTCGGCCACGGCTTCGGCGCCTGGCTCGGCCTCGTCGCGCTGGTCGTGATGGCCGGCGCGGCCGCCGCGAGCCCCCTGGTGCCCGCGCTGAAGGCCCCGCTGGTCGCCGACCGCCCGGCGGCCGTCCCCGGCCAGTACGGCTACCCGGGCCAGCAGGGCGCGCCCGGCCAGTACGGCTACCCCGGCCAGGTCCAGGACCCGGCGTTCGGCGGCCAGGGCGGCTACGGCTACCCGGGCGCCGGCCAGCCCCAGCCCGTTCAGCAGGGAGCGGCCGCCCAGCCGCACGACGCCGCCCCGGCCCCGCAGCCGACCCCGGCCGCCCAGCCGGCGCCCGCCCCGGCGGCGGACTTCCAGCCGTTCTGGTTCGCCGTCCCGGCCCCGCGCCGGCTGGCCCCGAAGGACAACCCGGCCGGCGCCCCGGTCGGGGAGGTCGTGCCGGGCACCTGGTACCTGGCCGTCGAGCAGCGCGGCGCCGCACTGGTGGCGCAGCTGCCGGACGGCAGCCAGGGCGTGCTGGCCGACACCACCGGCATCCAGCGCGGCTGACGCGGCCGCGCGGACCCGGAAGGGGCGGGACCGGTTCTCCGGTCCCGCCCCTTCGTCGTACCCGCCCCTTCGCCGCGCCCGCCTCAGCAGCAGTCCTCGACCACCAGTCCGGTGGGCAGCTGCTCCCCGCCGAAGACCGCGACCGTCGCCGGGTCCCCGCCGAGCGCGGCCACCGCGAGCAGCAGCGCCCCGGCCGTCCAGGTGGTGCGCTCCTCCGGCCAGATCGCGTCGTCCTCGAAGACGTACCCGGTCCAGTACGAGCCGTCCTCGTGCCGCAGGTGCTTCTGGATCCAGCGCAGGATGTCCACCGCGCGGTCGGACTGGCCGATCGCCCAGAGCGCGAGCGCCAGCTCGGCGCTCTCCCCGCCGGTCACCCACGGGCGGTCGCTGACGCAGCGCACGCCGAGGCCGGGGACGACGAAGCGCTCCCAGTCCCGCTCGATCCGCTCCAGCGCCGCGTCGCCGCGCAGGCCGGTGCCGAGCACCGGGTAGTACCAGTCCATCGAGTAGCGGTCCTTGTCCAGGAACCGCTCGGGGTGGTGCGCCACGGCGTGCCCCAGCCACCCGGCCGCGAGCTCCCAGTCGGGCTGCGGCTCCTCCAGGTAGTCGGCGATGGCCAGGCCGCAGCGCAGCGCGTGCAGGATGCTGGACGAGCCGGTGAGCAGCGCCTCGCCGGTGGCGGCGCCGTCCTCGTCGACCCGCCAGGCGATCGGGCCGCCGGGCAGCCGCAGCGCGACGATGAAGTCCAGCGCGCGCCGGACGACCGGCCAGATCCACTCCAGGAAGGCGTCGTCGCCGGTGCTGAGGTGGTGGTGCCAGACCCCGACCGCGACGTACGCGCAGAAGTTGCTCTCCTTGGCCCGGTCGGTGACCGCGCCGTCGGTGTAGGCGGCGTACCAGGAGCCGTCCGGGTTCTGGGCGGCGGCGAGCCAGCGGTAGGCGGCCTCGGCGGCGGCGTGCTCGCCGGCCGTGTCGAGGGCCATCGCGGCCTCGGTGTGGTCCCAGGGGTCGAGGTGGTGGCCGGCGAACCAGGGTATGGCGCCGTCCGGGCGCTGCTCGGCCAGGATGCTGCGCACGGTGTCGGCGGCCTGCTCGGCGTCGAGCACCCCGTCGAGCAGCAGCACCTCGGGGACGGCGGCGGTCATGCCGACCCGCCCGGCGCGCGGTTGGGCTTGGCGGCGTACGCGACGAAGCTCTTGCCGATGGCCGGGTTGAGGGCCCGTTCGGCGGCCTTGGTGAGGGTGCTGATCACCGGGGTGCCGACGATGTCCCAGACCAGCAGCCGGTGGTAGGCCTTGACCGGCAGCGCCTTGTCGTTGTCGACGCCGACCGCGCACTTGATCCACCAGTACGGCGAGTGCAGCGCGTGCGCGTGGTGGGTGCCGTACGGCTCCAGGCCGGCGTCCTTGAGCTTGCCGAGCAGTTCGTCGCCCCGGTAGATCCGGATGTGGCCGCCCTCGTTCGCGTGGTACTCGTCGGACAGCGCCCAGCAGATCTTCTCCGGCAGCCAGCGCGGCACCGTGACAGCGAGCAGGCCGCCGGGCTTGAGGACCCGGAACATCTCGTCGAGCACGCCCCTGTCGTCCGGGATGTGCTCCATCACCTCGGAGATGATGATCTTGTCGAAGTACTCGTCCTCGAACGGCAGCGCCAGCGCGTTGCCCTCCATCGCGACCGCCGACGCGCCCTCGGGGGCCTCACCGGCCTGCTCCATGGCCGCGAACCACTTCTTGACCTCGGCGATCTCCTCGGCGTTCTGGTCGAGGGCGGTCACATTGGCGCCGCGGCGGTAGCACTCGAACGCGTGCCGGCCCCCGCCGCAGCCCAGGTCGAGCACCCGGTCGCCGGGGGCGAGCGGGAAGCGCGAGAAATCGACGGTCAGCACTACAGGACTCCCATTCCTTTTGCTACCAAGCGTTCTTGACGCTTCGTCACGCTTCGTCAGCCTCGTCGGAGCGGACCCGACCCGCCGTCACCGAACCGGCGGCGACGGGGCGGCGGCGACGGGGCGGCGGCTAGGCCACGTACCGCCAGCCCGGCCCCGAGCGGGCCCGGGCGCCGGCCCCGGTGGCGATCGCCGCGCGGTACGCCCCGGCGGTCAGCTCGGCGGCCCGCTCCCAGGTGAACCGGGACAGCACCCGCTCCCGTCCGGCCGTGCCGAGCGCGGCCCGCAGCTCCGGGTCGTCCAGCAGCCGGCCGAGCGCGCCGGCCAGCGCGTCCGCCTCCCCCGGCGGCACCGCGAGGCAGGTCTCCCCGTCCGGGCCGGCCACCTCGGGGATCGCCCCGCCGGTGGTGGCGACCAGCGGGGTGCCGGTGGCCATCGCCTCGGCGGCGGGCAGCGAGAAGCCCTCGTACAGCGAGGGGACACAGGCCACCTCGGCCGAGCGGTAGAGGTCGACCAGCTCCTGGTCGGTCAGCCCGCTGCGGAACTCGATGTGCCCGGACAGCCCGGAGCGGCGCACCGCCTCGGCCACCGGGCCGTCCTCCTTCTGCGGCTTGCCGACCACCACCAGGTGGGCGTCCCGCTCGGTGCGGACCTTGGCGAGCGCCTCGACCAGGAAGACCAGGCCCTTGAGCGGAACGTCCGCGCTGGAGGTGGTGACGATCCGCCCCGGGACCCGGGCCACCGCGTCGGACGGCGACCAGAGCCGGGTGTCGGCGCCGATCGGCACCACCGAGATCGCGCCCGGCGCCGCGCCCAGGTGCTCGGCGATCTCGCGCTGCGAGGTGCCGGAGACGGTGATCACGTGGTCCAGCCGGGCCGCGACCCGGCGCTGCATCCGGGTGAAGGCGTACCAGCGGCGCAGCGAGAGCCGCTTGCCCCGGGTGGTGGCGGCGTCCAGCTCCAGCTGCCGGTCCACGGTGATCGGGTGGTGGATCGTGGTGACCAGCGGGAAGCCGTGCCGGGCCAGGCCCAGCAGGCCGTAGCCGAGGGTCTGGTTGTCGTGCACCACGTCGTAGCGGCCCTTGTGGGCGGCCAGGTAGCGGCGGGCGCGCAGCGAGAAGGTGAGCGGCTCGGGGAAGCCGCCGGTGCGCATGGTGGCGAACTCCAGCAGGTCCACCGGGCCGCGGAACTCGTCGCGGGCGGGGGTGCGGAAGGGGTCGTCGGCGCGGTAGAGGTCCAGGCTGGGCAGCTCGACCAGGCGCACCGAGCCGGGGCCCTCGACCTCGTCCAGCACCGGGTAGGGCTGCGCGCCGATCACGTCCACGTGGTGGCCCAGCCTGGCCAGCTCGCGGGAGAGGTGCCGTACGTACACGCCCTGGCCACCGCAGAAAGGGTCCCCGCGGTACGAAAGCAGGGCAATCCGCAGCGGCTGCGCGGTCATCCTGGGCCCTCTTCTCTGACTGCCGTCTGTGCTGCCGGACGCGTCGTCCGGTCGCTAAAGTAGATCAGGTTTCAGTGGCTGGGGAACTCGTGGTCGACCACGTGAACCATGAGAGACCTCGAAGATACCGGCCCGTAGCTTTTCCTCAGGAGGCAGGGCTGGTGATTCCCGCCACGCCGAATCCTGCCGACTCCGTGGAGCACACCGCCACTCTCGCCCGCCCGGGAGCACCCTTGCCGTCGCCCTCTCGTCCGGTTCCGCCGCCGGCCCCGCCGTCCCTCCCCGCCGCGGGCGAGCCGCCGCTGACCGCACGGCAGGCCGAACGGCGCCGGCGCATCCTGCGCGCCGCCACCGCGCTGGCGGTGCGGGGCGGGTACGAGGCGGTGCAGATGCGGGAGGTCGCGGAGAGCGCGCAGGTCGCCCTCGGCACGCTCTACCGCTACTTCCCGTCCAAGGTGCACCTGCTGGTCGCGGTGATGCTGGAGCAGTTGCAGGGCCTCCACGAGCACATCCGGCGGCACCCGCCGACCGACCCCGAGCCGGCGCCGCGGGTCGCCGACACCCTCACCCGGGCCTTCCACGCGCTCCAGCGCGAACCGCTGCTCGCCGAGGCGATGGTCCGGGCGCTGTCCTTCGCGGACCGCTCGGTCGGGGCCGAGGTGGACCGGGTCAGCGCGGCCACCGGGCAGCTCATCCTGGACGCGATCGGCCAGTCCGGACCACCCAGCGAGAGCCAGCGCGCGGCGGTGCGGGTGATCGAGCACACCTGGCACTCGGCGCTGGTCGCCTGGCTCTCCGGACGCGCCTCGATCGCCGAGGTACGGGCCGACCTGCACACCGCGGCCCGGCTGCTCACGCTGCCCTGAGCCGTCCGCCCGGCCAGCCGTGAGCCTCCGCCCGCCCGCCCCGGACTGGAACCTGTTCCTGCCGCGGCCGGGCCGCCGGCGCGCTCCGGCGGCTAAAGTCGACGGGCAGCACAACTCCATCCCGTTCCTCCCCCGGGGAAAGCCGGTGCGAATCCGGCGCTGACCCCGCAGCCGTGAGTCCGGCGCCGCGCTCGGCCGCCCGGACGAGTCGGAGCACCCGGGGAGGCGCGAGCGGCCCACCCGGACGCACTCCGCCCGGCACCGTCGAGGACTACGGAACGGCCCCCGCCCGGGCCACCACCGCTCACCGAAAGGCACACCCGCACCATGCTGACCGCCGCCCGCCTGGGCGCCGCCGCCCTGTCCGCCGCACTGCTCACCGGCCTCGCCGCCGGACCGGCCCTGGCCGACGTCCCCGCCCCCGCCCTCCCGGACGGCCTGTACGGCAAGAGCGACCCGACGTACGACGGCGTCTGGCGGCAGTCGCTGGCGCTCACCGCCCTGACGGCGGCCAAGGTCACCCCGGCCGACTCCGCGGTCGGCTGGCTCACCGGTCAGCAGTGCGAGGACGGCGGCTGGCCCTCCTACCGGGCGGCCGGCGCGGCCTGCGACGCCACGTTCGAGGACAGCAACGCCACCGCCGTCGCCATCCAGGCCCTGATCGCCCTCGGCGGCCACCAGGACGCCGTCGACAAGGGCGTCGCCTGGCTCAAGGCCCACCAGAACGCCGACGGCAGCTGGGCCTACAACCCGGGCAACCCTGGCGACGCCAACTCCACCGGGCTCGCCGTCAACGCGCTGTTCGCCGCCGGGACCGACCCGGCGGGCGTCGCCAAGGCCGGCAAGTCCGCCTTCGACGGGCTCGCCCTGTTCCAGCTCGGCTGCGCGGCCCCCGCCGACCAGCGCGGCGCCTTCGCCTACCAGCCCGACCCGGCCGGCGCGCTCACCCCGAACGCCCTGGCCAGCGGCCAGTCCGCGCTCGCCGCCGGCGGCGGGCACCTGCCGGTCGCCACCTCGGTGCGCGCCGACGCCGCGCCCAAGGCCCTCACCTGCGCCCCCGACGCCGCTGCCGCCCCGGCCCCGGTCGCGCACGCGGACTCCGGCGAGGCCGCCGGCGCCTACCTCACCGCCCAGCTCGCGGCGAACGGCGACCACCTCAGCCTCGTCACGCCGGGCGCCGAGCCCAAGCCCGACTACACCGCCACCGCCTGGGCCGCCCTCGCCCTCACCCAGAGCGGCCACCCCCAGCAGGCCGCCGGCACCGTGGACTGGCTCGCCAAGGAGGGCGCCGCCTGGACCAAGGACGGCAGCGACGCCGGCGCCACCGCCACCCTGCTGCTGGTCTCCCAGGCCGCCCACCGCGACACCGCCGCCCTGACCGGGCAGCTCACCGCCCTCGGCCCGGCACCCAAGGCCAACGACGCCTCCGCCACGGCGACGGCGACCGCCCCGGCGAAGAAGAAGGACGGCGGCATCGGCCAGTACTGGCTGATCGGCGTCGGCCTGCTCGTCGGCGTCGGCGGCGGCCTGCTCCTCAGCCTCCAGCGCAAGCGCAACACCCACCTCTGATGCGCCCCGCCTCCCACGCCGCTCCCGGCGGGCCGGGCCCCGGCCTGCCGGGCGGGGGCGCACGACCCGGCCCGCCCGGTGACGGCGCCCGCGCCCGCCGCCGCACCGCCCTCGCCGCGCTGCTCCTCCCCCTCCTCGGGGCGGTGCTGCTGCTCGCCTCCGCCGCTCCGGCGCAGGCCGCCGGGTACCGGTACTGGTCGTTCTGGCGCGGCGCCGAGGGCGGCAGCTGGACGTACCAGCAGCAGGGGCCCTCCGTCGCGGTGCCGCCGGACGGGGCCGTGGACGGGTGGCGGTTCGCGCTGAGCCCGGACGGCGGGCAGGACGCCGCGAAGCCCCGGACGGCCGGGAGCTTCGCCGACATCTGCGCGGACACGCCCGCGCAGGAGGGCCGCAAGCGGGTGGCCGTCGTGCTGGACTTCGGCACCGCCGAGGACGCCGGCTCCGCCGCCGGTTCGTCCGTCTCCGGTTCGTCCGTCTCCGGTTCGTCCGTCTCCGGTTCGTCCGTCTCCGGTTCGTCCGTCTCCGGGT